>CANQTB010000188.1 GCA_947626665.1 uncultured Eggerthellaceae bacterium | reverse complement strand
GTCTTCGCCAGCTTCCACATAACCGTTGAACTTCTCCACCTCGGCAGCAACAACCGCACCGTCAAGACCCTGTGCCTTAGCGGCCTCTTCGATGGTGTCACCAACTGTCAGATCGCCCGACTTTTGATATTGATCATACAGATCACCCATCGCCTCAATACCGGTTGCATCGCCGATCATGTAATAGAGGGTCTCCGGCTGCCCGAGCGAGATCATGCTGCTTTGGGTGGCGAAGCGATTCGCGTCGTCGTAGAAGCGCACGCCGTCGGCATTCACGGCCATCTTCGAGGCCATCATGCACATGGGAATCGTCGTCTCGATGGTAGCAACACCGCTTGCGCTAAATGTCTGATACTGATTGAAACCGGTGTTCACCACACTCGCGCCGATTTCCTCAGCGGCATCAAGCATCGCGCCGTCGTTCTCAAGAGGCTCGCACGAGGCAAGGCCCTCAGCTTCAAACGACCATCGTGAATCGTTCTCCGCGACCATTTCGGCATTTGAGGCAAAACCACCCATCGCGAGGCACACGCCTTGGTTCGCGCGATAGACATCGCCCTTCTTGGTTTGAACGCCCACAATACGCCCGTCTTCTTCCAGAAGTGCGGTTACCTTGGCATTGGTGACGATTTCCGCGCCGCTGTCCTCTGCATATTTTTGCAGAATCGTGATGAAAGCGCTGCCTTGGGGAACGGGGCCGGTTGGATCGACGGAGAATGGGCCGCCTGCATCGTCATTGCTGCCAAAAGCGATGTATTCGAATCCGCCCTTCACCAGCCAATCTTTGATCGCTGCCTGATTCGCATAGGCGGGATAGATCACATCGTAGGGAGGCTTGACGAGGCCCTGCGGATCAATATCGTCCATCTCATCGGTGCACGTGCCCAGATAATGCAGCGTCAACCAAAGCTCGAGCGAATCAAATTGCTTCTTGTCATCGGATTTCAGGTAGTCTTCGATTTGGCTTTGCGCCTTCGTGAGGGCCTCGCCGTAATCATCGAAATCTTTTGCGTCGTAGGTGAGAATGGATTTCAGAAATTCATCGCTTTGCTCAGTGCGATCCGGCAGAAGTGCCAGCAGGTCATCATCGAAGAACTTGTAGTGACCGCCCGAGATAGCCGTCGTGCCGCCCGTCGAGGAAGCAGCTTCTAAAACGATGACGCTTGCGCCTTCGGTCGCTGCCGCCGCGGCCGCTGCAAGCCCTGCTGCTCCGCCTCCGACAACGATGAGGTCGGCGGTTCCCTTCGCATCCTGCGTGCTCGGAGCAGCGGCGCTTTCGCCCTGCGAGCTCGGCGAGCAACCGGCAAGGGCGGCCCCTGCCGTGACGAGCATCAATCCAGCAAACGAACGACGGGTTAGTGTGGGTGTGTTCATAGTCCCCTCCAAAGTTTGGTATGGTTTCCTGACCTTCCGGATTCGCCTCCTAGAGGCTTCAAACCCACCGCACATACTGACCTTCCTCGCGCGTGAAAACACCTTCCTTTTGGGGTGGGAAGGTTATCCTTTCGGGATGGTATTCCGTTATAATCGCCTGTAAATCGCCGGTTTTGGCAGTTTTGAACATCGCGGTCTCCAAGTTTGGGAAAGTGGTAGTGCTTTGACACAAGAACAAGAAGGCAGCCAGCCAACCGCTCTGAGGACAAGCCGCCACGCCCTCCTTTCCGGCTTGGCGTTTCCCATTCTATGGATTTCCTCCCTTTCATTTTGCTCATATGAAATATGTCTTTGGATTTCCCTCGGCTGTGCAACAGGCTTTTTACTGGGCATTCTGGCGAGCCGAAAAGGGCTTGACTTTCAGAGGGGCTGCACCCACCTTGCGCTTTCACTTCTTTCAAGTATTTTGATGGTCCTCCCCTTTCTCAATTTCGCCTTTTCTCTTCCGTCAATCGCCTCAGCACTCCTTTTGGTCATCGGAGGCATCGGTGCCGCCTCGACTTTCACCCTCTGGTTCCAAGCGAGCGCGAAAACAAGCCTGAAAACCAACCTCAACTACTTCCTCATATCCTTTGCCTTTGCCGCGATCATGCAAGCGGTGCTGTTGGCGCTTCCCCTTCCCCTCGACACCCTTACTATGGTTGTCGCCCTTGGCGCACCGTTGGTCTCGCTTGTCTTTTTGCAGGCTGCACACCACATTCCAGAGGATGATCAGATTGGGTTTTCCAGCGACCCCTTGCCAAAGCCTCAGCGGCGATTCGTCGTGGGTTTCTGCATCATCACCCTTATCCTTGCGCTCTTCTTTGGCGTGTCGGATCAATTTCCCTTTGGGATTTTGGGCGACCCCATGCCGGCTTTTCGTATTTCACTCATCTTCAACCTTGCCGTTTGCGCGCTTTTGGCGTGTTGGCTCTATATGCATGTGTTCTCCGCTGAACCGCGTCCTTCTTTCCTCGTTATCGTTGTCGTTGTTTTGATTGCCCTGCTCATCGCGCTGTTCTATTTCCGCAACGAGCTGTTCTTCTTGCTCGGACTGCTGCAAACGCTCCGAATCGTCGTCATACTCTGCCTCTATTTCGTCTGCATCGCGCTGGTCAAACGCGGATCCTTTAAGCCGACGGCGCTTTTTTGCCTGTTCTTCCTCATCTATCGCGCCGGCGTCGCTCTGGGAATTGCCGTCGGAAGACTCGAGTTCACGCAATACCTGCTCGCCATCTTTCCCCATGAGGGGATTTATCTGCTCTCCGCCTGCTGTGTCATCCTCGTCGGCTATATGCTCGTGATTTCTTCCGGTTTCTATCGGGAAGCGATGCATCGCGAATCTTCAGAGAAAACGTTGGTTTTGGAGACGAGCTTCATCGATAGCCGCTGCAATCAGGTGGGCGCGAGCCATCACTTGAGTGAGCGTGAAACGGAGATCATCAAGCTCTTGTGCCATGGACGAAGCCGACGCTATATCGCCGAATCGCTCTATCTTTCCGAGAACACCGTGAAATGGTATTGCCACCAGATCTATCAGAAGCTCGGCATCCATAAGAAACAGGAACTGCTTACGCTCGTGGGTGTTGGGGAGGAAACCGATATAATTCAATAGCAGGTTGGCAAAGAGCCGGCAGGGACAAGCTAAAGGTTTTGGATAGACTGCGCGGCAATGAGCGGCAAGGAGTTTGATGGTTGATGAGCTGACATGCGCCCAAGCGGCCGGAAGGGCGGCATATTCGCTTACGCGATTGCGTAAGCCGGACGGCGCTATTTCGGCACACTACCTTCATCCGCAGCTCGTGCCCGACGAGGAAAGCTTCGCGCGCCTGATGAACAACTCGCATTTCGCCGAGATCGTCGGTATGGAGGAAAGCACCGAAGATGTAGCCGACGGCCCGCTCGATGTGCTGCAACAGCTTGCCCCCACCCCCCGCGCACGCGACCTTTTCCTCCAGTGGCTCGCCTTCATCAACACCGACCTCGATCCAT
>CANQTB010000187.1 GCA_947626665.1 uncultured Eggerthellaceae bacterium | reverse complement strand
GAGCTCGATCCGGTGGATTTGACCGCCGATGAGGCCGAGGAGGCAGGCGTGGAAGACGCCGCCTCCAAGGCTGCCGACGAAAAACGCGCCGATGCCGAGGAGCAGCGACGTGCCGATGAGGCCGAGGCCGATGCGCTGATCGCGGAGGCCGAGGCGGCCGTAGCGGGAAGCGCGCCTTCAGAACTTGCGACTGACGAGGCCGTCGCCGCCGCGAAGGCGGAGGCCAAGGATTGGCAGGAGAAGTTCATGCGCCTGCATGCCGAATGGGATACCTATCGGCGCAGGACGAATGAACAGCGCGAAGCGGAGAAAATCCGCGCAGCGGAAAATCTCGTGAGCGGGCTTATTCCCGTGCTCGATGATTTCGAACGCACCATCGCATATGCGACGGAAAATGGCGAGACGGGTTTACTCGGAGGAGTGAAGGCCGTTTATTCCAAACTCGTTGACGTTTTGAAGAAAGACGGGGTCGAGGTGATCGACCCGGCAGGTGAGGCCTACGATGCGCTTTGCGCGCAGGTAGTGGCGACGGTGGAGGATCCGAGCGTTCCCGATGAGACCGTTGCGGAGGTCTATCAGAAAGGCTATCGCTTGGGCGTGAAGGTGCTCAGGCCCGCCATGGTGACGGTTTCAACCGGAGGGCCGAAGCGCCCGAAGGAAGAGGCCTAAACGACGAAAAGCGAGGACGAGGTGCTGGGGCAAGTGCGGCACCTCGTCTCATGAAGGATGACAAAGAACGTACGAAAAAATATGACTTCCTGTAAAGGGAGGAAGAGAGAAGGAGGTGGGTCGAGTGGCTGCAACCCCAGATTACTACAAGACGTTAGGCGTTTCTCGGACCGCCTCGACGGATGAGATAAAGAAGGCCTATCGTAAGCTCGCGCGCAAGCATCATCCCGATGCCGGCGGCGACGAGGAGAAATTCAAGGAGATCGGTGAGGCCTACGAGGTCTTAAGCGACGAGAAGAAGCGTGCGCTCTATGACCAGTACGGAACCGCCAATGAAAACCACATTCCCCAAGGAGGTTGGGGTGGCGGCACCACGATCAACATGGAGGACATCTTCGGCGGCGGCTTTGGGGGCGCGGGCGGATCAGGCTCGGGATCGGGCTTTTCCGGATTTTCGGGAAGCTGGGCCGACATACTTGAGGCGCTCCGCAGCCAAGAGAGCGGCGGCGGGTTCTCGGGATTCGCAACGAACGGTTTCGGAGGAAGCTCCGGTTTCGGCGGCAGCACTGGATTCGGGGGAACCTCGGGATTCGGCAACGCATCCGGTTTCAGCGGATTCAGCGGCTTCGGCGGACAGGCGTCGCCGCGTCCGCAGAAGGGCGCCGACACGACGGCGACCTTGCAAGTCACTTTCGACGAGGCCTTCCGTGGCACGGAGAAAGTCGTCACCCTGCGCGCCGCCGGCAAAGACGAACCCGAGACCTTCACCGTGAAGGGGGCTGCTGGCGGCGTCGATGGCGGAGGGCTGCGCTTCAAGGGCAAGGGCGCTCCTGGCGAAGCGGGAGGACCTGCGGGGGATCTTCTCATCACGACCAAGATCGCACCCCATCCCATCTTCACGCGCCAAAAGGCGAACGTGAAGGTGAAGCTGCCTGTTACGGTGGCGGAGGCCGCACTCGGCGCGCAAATCGTCGTGCCGGCTCCCGATGGTACGAAGGTGCGCGTGAGGGTGCCTGCGGGCACGCAGGATCGCGCGGTATTGACCATCAAGGGCAAGGGCGCTCCCGATTTGAAGAACAAAGGCTCATTCGGCGACCTGAAGATCCAGGTTGAGGTGAAGGTGCCCACGAACATGAACGACAAGCAAAAACAGGCCATGGAGGACTTCTTGGCTGCGACGACGGAAGACGTGAGATCATGGCAATAAACGATCGAAATCGGCCCGTCTATATGATCAGCGTGGCAGCGGAGCTTGCGGGGGTGCATCCTCAAACGCTGCGTGCCTACGAACAGAAGGGCCTTGTCGTGCCCCAGCGGACGAGCGGCAATACGCGCATGTACTCGCAGGCCGACATCGAGCAGCTCCTGCTCATCGGCGAGCTGACGAGTGAAGGCATCAATCTGGCGGGCGTCATGCGCATCCTCGATCTCGAGCGACGCTTAGAGGATAGCGAGCAAACGGTCGAGGATCTGCATAAGCGCGTGCGCCGTTTGGCCGACAGGGTGCGTGAATTGGAAAGCATTGCGAGCGTGACGTCTATTGTCAGGGCGAATTCCACGTCGCTGACCGTGCGTCACCAGAAGAGTTTCTAGCTTACAGATAGAGGTTTACCCATGCGTTTAGACAAATTGGCAATAACCGCCCAAGAGGCGTTTCAGAATTCCTTGAGCGTGGCAAGCGATGCGGAATCGGCCGTTGTCGCGCCGATCCATCTGCTGAAGGCGCTCTTGGATGCGGACGAGAACAATCTCTCCGCCATTATCAAGAGAATCGGCGCCGATCCGGTGCTGCTCGCGCAGCATGTGAGCGACGCTATCGCCGTGATGCCCAAGCAGAGCGGCAATATGCCCATGCCCATACCCGGCAACGACCTTATGCGCACGGTCGATAACGCTGTGAAGATCGCGGAAAAGCTCGGCGACTCCTATGCGACAAGTGAGCATCTGCTCATTGCGCTTTCGGAGGACAAGGGAGATGCGGGAAAGATCTTGAGCACGGCGGGCATCACGCGGAAGAACATCGAAGCGGCCTATGAGGAGCTGCGCGGTGACACGCGCGTGACAAACCAAACCGATAAAGTGCAGTTCGAAGCGCTTGAGCAGTACGGTCAAAACCTCACCCAGCTCGCCCGTGAGGGCAAGCTCGACCCGGTGATCGGGCGTTCCGAGGAAATCCGCCGCACTATCCAGGTGCTCTCGCGCCGCACGAAGAACAACCCCGTGCTCATCGGCGAACCCGGCACCGGCAAGACCGCCATCGTCGAGGGGCTCGCGCAGCGCATTGTCGCGGGCGACGTGCCCTCCAGCCTCAAAGACCGCGACATCATCTCGCTCGACTTGGGCGCCATGATGGCGGGGGCGAAATACCGCGGCGAGTTCGAGGATCGCCTGAAGGCGGTGCTGCGCGAGGTGAAGCAGAGCGACGGCCATATCATCGTGTTCATCGATGAGCTGCATACGATCGTGGGCGCTGGCACCTCCGGCGACTCGTCGCTTGACGCGGGCAACATGCTCAAACCGGCCCTTGCGCGCGGCGAGCTACATGCCATCGGCGCGACGACGCTCGATGAATATCGCAAGTATGTGGAAAAGGACGCTGCCCTCGAGCGCCGGTTCCAGCCGGTGGTCATCGGCGAGCCGACCGTCGAGGACACGATCGCTATCTTGCGCGGCCTCAAAGAGAAATACGAGATCCACCACGGCGTGCGCATCACCGACGGCGCGTTGGTGGCGGCAGCG
>CANQTB010000186.1 GCA_947626665.1 uncultured Eggerthellaceae bacterium | reverse complement strand
ACGAGCTGAAGCATGTAGCGGACGAGGACGCCATGTTCACCGATCCGCAGTACTTCAGCGACCCCGAATTGTTGCGCGACGGCTTAGCGCACATCGACGCCGCATACGGCGGGCAGGATGGTACGGCCCTCACGGTGTTCAAGAAGCGGGGCGACATTCTGTACGTCTACGGCAGGCTATGGCCCGAAAAGGCGGTAGACAAGGCGCTACCCGAGATCATGGGCATCGTGAAGGCACTGAAGGCGGGAACGATCTACTCAGAGAAGAACGCCGATAAAGGCTATCTGAGGCGCGACATCATCAAGCTAGGTCATCCGGCGGCCAACTACGCGGAACACCAGAACAAGTACATCAAGATTTCGACGTACCTGAAAGGCGCATGGTCAGAAGTGCGCTTTCTTGACTGCGAGGCGTTCCCTTTGGATGCGGAATACATCAACCAGATTCTCGAATACAGCGAACACGCCGAACACGATGACGCCCCCGATTCGCTGGCAAGCGCCGTGAGACTGCTTGAAAACAGGGCCGGGGCGAAGGGATACAGGCAGGGAATATGAGCGATCAACTGAACCAGCGAAAGGAATACAGGTCGTTTTACTTCGACGACCTGCAAACCGAACCCGTCACCGACGATTTCATCCTCACCGATGATGATTTGGCCGACGGTTTCACCCCCGAGATGCTGAACAACCTGATCGAGGAACACAAGGAAACCCGAGTACCCCGGTACATGAGGCTCAAAGCGGCCTATGAGACCCGGTACATCATATTCTCCGAGGAAGATAAGCCCGAGGGCAAGCCCGACAATCGTTTGGCCGCAGACTTCGCCCGGTACATCTGCGATACCTTCTGCGGCTTCTTCATCGGCGATCCCCCTGACATCAAAATGGCAGATGAGACACAAAACGAATGGCTCCAAGCCTATCTCAAACGCAACGATCAGCAGGACGTGGATGCCGACCTGGCTGAGATTACATCGCAGTACGGCAACGCCTTCGAGCTTCTGTATCAGGATGAGGACGGCGAACCCGCCTCCGTGGCGCTGGTTCCCATCTCGACGTTCATCATCTACGACGATTCGGTTCTGAAGCGCCCACTGTACGGGGTGCGATACGCCTACGACGACGACGGGCGGCTGACCGGCTCATACTCCGACGCCTCCGATGTCTACCACTTCGAGGCGGGCGGCGGCTCCGGTTTGACCATCACCGATCAGGAGGCCCACTCATTCGGCGAGGTGCCGATCATCGAATACGTCGAGAACCGGCAGAAGCGCGGGGTGTATGAGGGGGTTTTGAACCTCATCGACGCCTTCAACAAGGCCCTGTCGGAGAAGGCCAACGACGTCGATTATTTCGCAGACGCCTACCTGAAGATCACCGGCATGGAGCTTGACGATGAGGAATTCAAAAAGAATCTCAAAAACTACCGCCTCATAAACCTCTGGAACACCGGCGACGGCCCGCTGCCCGATGCGGAGTTCCTCGCCAAACCCAACGCCGATACAACGCAGGAGAACCTGTTGATGCGGCTCGAACAGCTCATCTACAAAGAGTCAATGGTCCCCGATATTTCAGATGACGCCTTCGGCACCGCCTCCGGCATCGCCCTTCGAATGAAGATGATCCCGATGAGCAACATGGCCGCGAAGAAGGACCGGAAGTTCATCGCCTCCATGAAACGGCGCTTCCGGTTGCTCGCGAACTATCCCAATCAGCCGTTTTCCGACTGGCAGAACGTCGAGATCACGATGAAACGCAACTGGCCCGAGGATTTGAGCAGCGAGGCGACTTTGGCGCAATCCCTCGCCGGGTTGGTATCAGACGAAACGCGCCTGTCGATGCTGTCGTTCGTCGATGACCCCGAAGCCGAGATGGCGCGGATTGAGGCCGAGCAGGCCGAAAAGGCGGCATCAGTCGCACCGCAAGGGCGCGTCGCCTCCACTTATGAAATTACGTCGATATTGAACCAGCGCCGCCGTGGGGACATCACCCGCAACGCCGCGCTGCAAATGCTTATGAGGTTGGGTTACTCGCAAGAGCAGGCCGAAAACCTGCTAGAGACAGAGAATCAGGAGGTAGCGAGTGCGAGTTAAGTTTGACAAAGACGGCTATAGGTGGCTGAGGGTGCGCAACGCCCCGAGCAAAGACGCCGAGGTTGCCCGCATGATCGAGCGGGGGTGCGAGTTCGACGTCGATGGGGAGCCGGAAAACGGCTGGTATCACGTCAACGGCGATTATCCCGGCTACGTGATGGCCGAGTTCGTGACGCCGTTGGATGAGCCGGTTGCTGATGGAGATGATGGCGCACTTCAGAAGATGAAGGTCGCCGAGCTGCGCAAACTGGCCGAGGAATCCGGGGTCAAGCTCAAACCCAACATGAAGAAGGCCGACATCATCGAGGCGCTGTTGAATGGCTGATTACTGGCAGAATCGGCGATTTCAACTTCTGGAGCAGATGGAGGCCGATGAGGCGAGGCTCAACGCGAAACTCGCGAGGGTGTACGCCCAGCAGGAAACCATCCTGCGGCGCGACATAGCGGCCTATTACGCCGAATACGGCAAAGACAACGTCATCGAATACAGAAACCTTCTCGCGTCGCTCTCAGACGGCGACAGACGCCTTCTCATGGACCGGATGGACAAGTTCGCTGAGAAGTATCCCCAATACGCCCACCTGATGCCCATACGCGAGTCGATATACCGGCTCGATAGGCTCGAAGGCTTGCAATATTCGATATGGCTTCAGCAGATGGAGATCGGAGCGATTGAGCAAAGCGAACTCACTGCGCATTTTGAATCCTACGCTCAACGGTCTGCGAATCTCGCCGCCGAGGAACTGGGTTTTGGCTCGAACTTCTACGCCATCAACTCCCAAGTCGTCACGGCGACGGTGGGGGCGGCTTGGGCGCAGGGCGAAAACTTCTCCGCTCGCATCTGGGGCAATCGTCAGAAGCTCGCGGCCTATCTCAGCGACGATCTCGCGAAGGGCTTCGCTAGGGGCATGAAATACGAGGATATGGCGAAGATGCTCATGGACCGCTTCGACGGCGTGTCGAAACGCGACGCAATGAGGCTTATCTACACCGAGGGAACCTTCATCTTCAACGAAGCCCAAGCGCAGGTACACGAACAACAGTTCGAGTATTACCAGCTTTCCACGATCACCGACCCGAAGACGTGTTCGGTGTGCAAGGGGGTGGAGCGGGCGCAGCGGGCCGAGCCGATGGCTTTCAAGGACAGAAAGCCGGGCGTGAACTTCCCGCCGATGCATCCTAACTGCGTTATGGGTGATATGAGTCTGTTAGCGCCGGGTATGGAGGCGATTACGCGCTCCTATTATTCAGGTGAGATAGTCGAGCTTAGAACCGCCAATGGTCGAAGGTTGGCCGTGACTCCCAATCACATAG
>CANQTB010000185.1 GCA_947626665.1 uncultured Eggerthellaceae bacterium | reverse complement strand
GAAATGCTCGATGTGATGATAGACGACGCGTAAGGCGGGTGCCATGGACGCATTGTTGGCGATACGCGGGCTGGTGAAACGCTATCCCACGTTTACCTTGGAAGGCATCGATCTTCTGGTCGAGCCGAACACGGTGGTCGGCCTTGTCGGGAGCAACGGGGCAGGCAAGACCACGACGATCAAGGCCTCATTGGGGCTCATCTCCTGCGACAGCGGATCGATCGAGCTCTTCGGCAAAGAAATCGCCGGACACGATCGCGCATCCGATAACCTCCTCGCAGATTTGAAGGAGAAGGTCGGCGTCGTCTTCGATTCCTCATCGTTTCCCGGAGAGTTCCGTGTACGCGATATCGCCCGTCTTGGCAGCATCGCCTATCGCACGTGGGATTCCGCGCGTTTCGCCGCCCTCGTGGAACGGTTCCATCTCAGCATGACGCAAAAGATCAAGACCTTCTCACGTGGTATGGGCATGAAGCTTTCACTTGCTTATGCCCTTTCGCATCACGCGCAGCTTTTGCTCCTCGATGAGGCAACGGCGGGCCTCGATCCTTTGGCACGTGAGGAGGTGCTCGACCTCTTACGTGATTTCATGCTTGGGGAAAATTGCGGCATCCTGCTCTCAACGCACATCACCTCCGATCTCGATCGCTTTGCGGATCGTGTGGCGTGCATCGATGGTGGGCATATCGTCTTCGATCTGCCGAAGGAGGCGATAACCGACGAGGCCGGTATCGCGCATTGCCGCCACGACGATTTGGAGGCCATCCGAAATTCGGGCGCATATGTGAACGGCGAGGCGCTCATGATTTCGCAAGGGAGTTCCGTGGATGTTCTCGTTCCCGATCGTCAGGCATTTCAGCGGGCCTTTCCCCGCGTGGCGTGCGAGCGTGCCTCAATTGAGGACTATATGGCCCTTCGTTTGAAAGGGGAGCATTTGGAAGGACCTTTGAAAGGGGAGCGTTTATGAAGACCCTCATCTATTCCGATTTCGCTTTATGCCGCGATCGTTTCTTGTACATGGCCCTCATCAGCGTGGTTGTTCTCATTCTTTTGGCGGCAATGCATCTTATGAGCACGGCGATAACATGCATCAGCGCAATTATTCCGATGAGCCTTCTCATGACGTTCTTTGTGAATGATGAAACGGGCAAATGGGAAGTCTATCGCATGACGATGCCGCTCTCGCGAAAGGATGCCGTCTTCGGTCGCTACCTCAGCATTCTCATCATCATGGGCCTTTCGTTTGGTGTCTGCCTCTGTCTTGGCCTTGGATTGGATGCCATCTTTTCACAGCTTCCTGCATTCTCCGGATGGTTTAACGCTGGGGAGAGCGAAAACGCGACGGTTATCCTCCTTTCCGAATTGGTCACGACAATGGTTATCCTCATCATGCTGGCGATTACCCTTCCCATCCTCATGCGCTTCGGATTCAATCGTGCAACCACCTATATTCCGGTTGCCATGGTGGTGATATTTCTCATTGGCATCACGCTCATCGATCCCGCAACGCTCGAAGGGGTGCTCACGGCGCTTTTCACCAATGAAAACGCGCTTGTGCTTTCCGCCGTTGCGGGGTGCGCAGTGGCTTTGCTGCTCTACTTCTTAAGCGCGCTTCTTGCCGTCCGCCTCTATCGTGGGAAAGAGCTGTAGTCCAGTCGCTATAATTGAGGCGGAAGCACTCAGCGAAAGAAGGCGACCGTCATGGGCAATACGGAAAACGGCGCTCCGCGCATCACCATCATCGAAGGTGGACCATATCGGGTTCAAGGCCACGTTCCCCTCAGCCAGGATGCCATCGTTCCCAACGAAAACGGCGACCATATGGAATATCGCCATGTGTGCGATTATGCCGTCGAGGACAAAAACGGCTATCTGCTCTGCCGTTGCGGGCATTCGAAGTCCATGCCGTTTTGCGACGGAACGCATGTGAAGATCGGCTTTCGTGGGCATGAGGTTGCTTCGCGCGCACCCTATATGGATCGTGCCGAGGCATGGGAAGGCCCCGAGCTCATCCTGCTCGACGACAATCGCTGCGCCTATGCGCGCTTCTGCCATCGCGCTGGCAGCGAAGTGTGGACGCTCACGGAGGAATCGTATAACGAACAGATTAAGGAGCAGGCCGTCGCGGCGGCATGGGAGTGCCCGACGGGGCGTTTGACCTCCTACGATCGTGAGACGCGCGAGCCCTATGAGCAGGATTTCGAACCGAGCATCGTCATCCTCGAAGATGTGGAAGAGCGCGCGAGCGGCCCCTTGTTCGTACGCGGCGGCATCCCGCTTATCGGTGCCGGCGGGCATGAGTACGAGGTGCGCAACCGCTATGCTCTCTGCCGGTGCGGTTACTCGCGCGATCTGCCGTTTTGCGATGCCTCACACGTGAGCTATCGGTTCTACGACGGCAGCGAGAGCTTCGAGGGCGAATATCACGAGAAGGATCGCACGATCGAAGAGTTGCCCGATCTCGAGCGCCCGCATTCCTCCCAGCGGAAGAGGTAAGGGCTCGCACGACATGGCGGATTCAGGTTCGCTCTTCGCGCTCCCCATTCGCCATTCTGACCAGAAGAGACCCCCTAAAAGCGGTCTCTTGCTGGAGCTGTTGGTCTATTCGTTATCGTCGTGGACGATCGTGTAATGCTTGCTGCCGAACACGGTAAGCTCGAGCGTTTGCGCGATGGAGAGGATCGCCTTCTGCGCACGCACGGAGTTGCCGGAGCCATCGAGTTTCGGGGAGAAGGCGGCGATGCCGAAAAGCCCCGGCAGGATTCCCATCACGCCGCCGCCGACGCCGCTTTTCGCAGGGATTCCCGAGGTGTACATCCAATCGCCCGTGTGCTCATAGAACCCGACGGTCGCCATAAGCGAGGTGATCTTCGGGGCGAGCTCCGCGCGGAAGACGCGACGGTTGGTCTCGGGATTCACGCCGTCGTTCGCCACGGTGGCCGCCGCGAGGGCGAGTTGGCGCGTGGTCACGCCGAGTGAGCATTGGCGCGTATAGAGCTCAAGCGAAAGATCGGGGTCGTCGTAGATGCGGTCGTAGGTCTTCAGCAGCCAGGCGATGGAGCGGTTGTTGTAGTTCGAGTGCATCTCCGACTCGTAAAGCTCTTCAAGAAGCGGCAGCTCATCGCCACCGCAAAGCTCCTTCATGTTCCCAGCGATCGCCTCCCATTTGCCATGCGAATCGCCAACGGGCTCCACCATGCTCACGGCAGCGATGGCGCCTGCATTCACGAGCGGCGTGGAGGGGCAGTCGTGCTCAAGGAGGATCGCCATGATCGAATTGAAGGGCAGGCCCGTCGCATCGGCGCCGATGCGGTCGAGGACGTCTTGGGCGCCGTGCTGCTCGAGTGCGAGGATGGCGGTGAACACCTTCGAGATGGATTCGATACCGAAGCAAAAGTCGGTGTCGCCGAA
>CANQTB010000184.1 GCA_947626665.1 uncultured Eggerthellaceae bacterium | reverse complement strand
GCTCTCACATCGGCGTCGTCCATCTTCCCGATCCATTCGGCACCGAAGCCTATTTCGCTTACTTGAAGGCCGGTCTTTCCCAATGTGCGGTATCTCATCCTTCACCTTCCCGATGTCAGTTGTATGGTTTGATGCCTTCTTCCATGGGCGGGCCGCATGGCGGGCGTTTGCGTGTCATGACGCTCTTTTCGTTGGTTTTTCGCTGGCGACAGTCGCACTATCTTTATCAACTGATGACAATCATAGCGCTACCTCAGCCAAAGTTTCGTGTTTCCCATAAGATAAAGCGGCACATTCGTCAGCCAATCCTGCTCGTGATCCAATACTATTTGCTCAGTCACTTTTCGCGGTTACGAAGCGTTGATGGCGGCTTTGGGGTTTGTCAGGGATGGTGAGTACGAGATCCCCTCGATCGATGAGGGGGTTGATGATCTCGCGCGATACATAGGGTATCGTTTGAAGGCCGAGGTGCTGGGCAATCTCTTGGCGAGTTCGTGGCGTTGCGCAGAATTCAAGAACGCTCATATAGGCATCGCCTTTGTCATGGCGGTTGCGGATTCTCTGTTCATGCACATGACCATTCCCATTTCCTGCAAATCCTTTATCGGATTCAGCGCTCGCGATTCCTTCGCCCAGTTCTCTGTCAGGCGATTCACTCACACGTCTGTTGTATAAAATGACCGTGAAATCGCTTAATGTTGAACGGAATACCGGAGCCGGTAGGTGAGCCTTTTCCATTTCCCTTCGGATTGTAGGAATTCCCGAATAGCGGTTCTCGGTGAGATCAAGGATCTCCATCGTCGATGCAATAACAGGGTTGCGCGTGTCTGGCTTCACGTGCCCCAGCTCTGCGGGATTGATCCGACCGTACAACCCGCCCGGATTGCTTACCTCTAACCGATCATCAAAGAGACGCACCGTGATTGGTATACCCTCGGTAAGAGCACTGTAATCTCGATGGATGAGCGCATTGAGGATAATCTCCCTCACGGCAATGATCGGATATTCATAGCTATCGCTGTGCTCGCCTCGGTCGTTCACGCTTGTTGACTGGCGGCAATTCCTCCTGATAAATGCCATTGCGTCATCGAGCATTGTGGGGATTGTTCCTTCGATGCGCGCGTTATCGATGAAGCGTTCGCCCTCGGAGCCTATTTCCCCTATCTCGGTTCCTGGGATCCGTACAGCTGTTATGCACAATTGTGGAACCAACGACTGCGGATAGAAGCCAAGGAGAAAGGCTCCGGCCAGGGTTAGCTGCCGATCGTTTACGAGATTCATTATGGTCAGTATTTGATCGTCGGCAAGCGCCGCAAGATGGGGTTTATCCGCTTTGATTTTCAGGAGATAACGGTTGAGCGCCGATGGGTCGATTTGGCTCTCGTTCGATCGGTCAAGAATCCTCACGTCATCTTGAAAATGCCTTCTATAGGCTTCGTATGAATACACCTCATAGTCAGTCATCGGCTCATCGAACCGGCCAACACGCTTATATGAGCCGCGAACTCGGCCTTTGCCGGCATAGAAGCAGGGGCGGTCAGAAAGATCTATCGCAGGGATCTCCGCTGATACGACGTATTTCTCCCCAAACTGGCAAATCGTGAAAAGCGGGCGAATCTTCGGATCCATCTGGTCGCACTGCTCAGCGACCTGATCTTGAAGCAACCCGACGTCGTGAACGCCAACTATCTCGAAGCCATGGTCTTCATCAACGCCGAAGATGATCGTGCCGCCATCGTCTTGATTTGAGAATGCCGAAAGCGTGTCATAGAGCCTCCGCGGCGTACCATCGTGCGCAGCTTTAACCTCAACGGTCTGATGTTCGCTCGAAAGGGCCCGGATATGAGCGACGAGCTCTTTCAATTCGTCCGGCGTCATAGCTGCTCCTTTTTATCATTGATAAGCATCATGCCATTAATTTAACAAAAAATTTTATCACTTAATGAGAAATGATAAAAAATTATTATCAATACCGGGGATTTATTGATATATTCTCATCTTTTCTGATAATTCTTGACTTGAAAGAAGTCAATATCGGATGCCGTTGTCTCCTTAAAGGCGCTTAGCCTGTCTTGTAGATTTTCGTTCTCTCTCGCTGACGACAGGTCTAACGCTACTTCGCCCAAAGTTTCGTGTTTCCCATAAGATAAAGCGGCACATTCGTCAGCCAATCCTGCTTGCGATAGTCAGACAACGAGAATCGCAAAGCGCAAACAGTCGGATATTTCTTCTTGAAGCTGCGCAAGCTCTTGGCTCGCAGATTCTCCTCCGCCTTCACCTCAATAGCGAAAACCGTTCCTGTGTTCTGAACAAGAAAATCAAGCTCGCCGCGAGAATTATCCGCTGACCAGTAAAAAGGTGAAAGCCCGCACGAGGCTATGAGTTCTTGGCACACGTACTGCTCGGTAAGTGCGCCCTTGAACTCTTCGAGCAGCGCGTTCCCGTTGAGTATGCTGCCGCTATCAACATCTCCCATAGCTCCGAGAAGGCCAACGTCAAGAGCAAAGACCTTGAACGCGTTGGGGTCGCGATATGCCTTAAGCGGTATTTCCGGTTTGGCGATGCGGGGGACTTGATAGATAAGCCCGGCCTGCCTGAGCCACGTGAGCGCGCTTTCGAAATCCTTTGCGCGTGCCCCTTTCGCGATACGACCGAAAATGAACTTTTTGTTCTCTTGGGACAGGTGCGTGATGATGGAATCCCAAACTGCGTAAACACTCTCGGCATCACGCGGGGGAATGTGCTTAGAGAAATCGCGTTCATAGTCAGCCAATATTCTCTGTTGGATAGCGCGTGCTGCCTGATAGTCTCTTTTTTTGAGGAAGGTGCTCACCGCCTCGGGCATCCCGCCGACATAGTAGTAGTTTCTTAAAAGAGTGATTGCCTGCGATCTGAATGCTTGGACGAGCGAGACGTCAGAGCTTTGAAGCGCGTCAAGGAACAATTGTCCTTCCGCTGCGAGGACAAACTCCTCGAAAGAGAGAGGGTAGAGATCAAGCGTTTCCACCTTTCCCACAGGAAACCCCGTTCCGCTTTGAAGGAGAATTCCCAAAAGCGACCCTGCGGCAATAATGGAGAATTGGCGGGGATCCTCGGCGAAGTATTTGAGGGCCGTGAGGGCCTTGGGGGTTTCTTGCACCTCGTCAAAAACGATGAGCGTAGAAACAGGATCAACGGAAACCCGAGTTTGCAGTTGGATGCCATCGAGAAGAGCATCGATGTTGTACCCTTCGTCAAACAGGTTTCGCATGGCTTTGTTGTTGTCCATGTTCACGTAGGCGACGCTTTTGTAATGGCGTTTGCCAAACTCTTGAATGAGCCACGTTTTGCCCACCTGGCGCGCGCCGTTGATTATGAGGGGCTTTCTGAGGGGATTATCCTTCCATGCTGCAAGATCGTGCATAAGGAAACGCTCCATAACGCGCCTTTCTCTCGGGAAGTTTCTTGAAGTAT
>CANQTB010000183.1 GCA_947626665.1 uncultured Eggerthellaceae bacterium | reverse complement strand
TTTTATAAGCGATGAGAAAAATGGGAACAAATACCGCGAAGCAGTACGGGGCATTAACGCGAAGCGAGCCGAAGAGGAACAAGAGAACGCCAAGAAGGACGAAGTCGTAGATCGAATACCTGTCCCGGAACGCCCGATAGACTTGGATAACAAGCACCAGCGTCATGATCGAAAAGAGCGTATCTCGTGTGGCGCAGAAAACGAAGATCGAGATAAACGGGCAAAAGGCATAGTAGAGAAATGCGAGGAGGACGAAGATCTTTCTTGTTCCAAGGCGATCGAGCGCATAAAGGCTATAAGTAACGATGGCTGAAGCGAGGATTGCTTGCAACGAAACAAGAATGGCAATCGCGTTATTGAAACTGCCCGTCTGCTCGCCCAAGGAAAGGATAAAGCCCATGATTAGGGTATGCATGATCGCATGATGATCGTTCAGCACGCCGGTTGAATACTGGTTCCATTCATGCGCTTTTACGCCGAGCCCAACGTCGTAGCAGAAATATCCGGGATAGGCAGCAAGGAAAACAGGCAACCAAATCAAAAGAAGCAAGCCGAAACAGAAAAGCAAGGTACGCTTTCGCTTGAATATTTGAAGGCATGGGGAAGGTGTGCCAGAGGCATGGCCTGAGACCGCGTTAGGCAAGGGAGCGTGAACAAAGATAAGGAGAAGAAGCGCCGTAAAAGGGAAAGCGACGATCAACGCCGTGATGAGGCGTCCAAGTGCGAATATGAGGCGGACATGGTCGAATGAAAAGGGATATACGTCTTTCATGAAAGCGCCCAAGCAGATAGCGCCAAGGCAAAACAACGAAAAGGCGTAAAAGAGTACTTTTGTGCTTCGTTTGAGTGATGTGGTCTTATCATCGCTCAAATAAGCAAGGAGCACAGTCGTGCAAAGGGCAAAGCCGATAAGGATAGCGATTGGGATGAGGTAATCGGCAAGATAGCCCACAGGAAAAAGAAGCGGAGAGAGCAATCCGCACAGTACGGCAAAAAGAACGGCACAGATGCCTCTTTTCGTTTTCAAAAGAGCAAAAGAGCGATGAAGAAAACTGGATAGGGGTTGTTTCGCCGCGAGCGCAGATGGGTTTTCGGATTCTGTTTGAAGGTGTTCTGACATCGCAGCGGCCGGCTCTCCGGATAAAATATAAAGCGTAAGGGGCGAAAAAATTCTAGCATAATCTTCCGTGTATGATAAAGAGTGGCGGTTGCAACAGGTTGCGGGAAATTTGATGGACACACCCGGGAGCGTGGCGTTTGACACGCTCCCGCAAGAAGGATAATATGCTCGCTTGCGCCTTTCGGCGCATCGATTGTTTTACGAAAGGAATGTGTTGTGCCAACCATTAACCAACTGGTGAGAAAAGGTCGCCAAAAGCAGGTCGTAAAGAAAAAGACGCCGGCGCTCAAGGGCAACCCGCAAAAGCGCGGCGTTTGCACGCGTGTTTACACGACAACCCCGAAGAAGCCGAATTCGGCATTGCGCAAGGTCTGCCGTGTCCGTCTCGTGAACGGCATGGAAGTTACCGCTTACATCCCCGGCATCGGCCATAACCTCCAGGAGCACTCCATGGTGCTCATCCGCGGTGGACGTGTAAAGGACCTGCCTGGCGTTCGTTATAAGGTCATTCGTGCGGCGCTCGACTGCGCTCCCGTCGATTCGCGTAAGCAAGCGCGGAGTCGCTACGGCGCAAAGCGCCCGAAGTAGACAGCGCCTTAAAAGCGGTGCCGAACAGGCGCCGTGCAAAAACTGTTCACCTCAACAGTGCAACCAACGAGGAAGAAAACAGGAAACCCGATACGCCGTTAAGTCGTGCGGGCGGCAAAAGAAGGATCGCCGTCTAATGGGCCTTACATGAAAAGACCCCAAAGCACGCAGGAGATAAAGGAGAGAACATGCCGCGTCGTGCAGCAGCAAGCAGGCGTGAAGTCTTACCGGACGCACGCTACAACAACCGTCTCGTCACGCAACTCATCAACAAGGTGTTGCGCGACGGCAAGAAGTCGTTGGCCGAGAACATCGTTTACGGCGCCTTCGACATTATTGAACAGAAAACCTCGCAAGACCCGCTTTCGGTCTTCAAAAAGGCAATGGATAACGTTCGTCCCACGCTCGAGGTGAAACCGAAGCGCGTCGGCGGTGCTACCTATCAGGTACCGATGGAAGTGAACTCGCGCCGTGCGACGACGCTCGCCATCCGTTGGATCGTCGACTACTCGCGCAAGCGCCGCGAGCATACGATGAAAGACCGCCTCGCCGCCGAGATCCTCGAAGCCTCTGAGGGCACCGGTTCCTCGGTGAAGCGCCGCGAAGACCTCTACAAAATGGCCGAGTCGAACCGTGCGTTCTCGCACTATCGCTTCTAGGAGGTTTTCGACTCAATGGCAATTGATCTGAGAGATACACGCAACATCGGCATCATGGCCCACATCGATGCGGGCAAGACGACCACGACCGAGCGCATTCTCTATTACACGGGAAAGACGCACAAGATCGGTGAGGTGCATGACGGTGCTGCGACGATGGACTGGATGATTCAGGAGCAGGAGCGTGGTGTGACCATTACGGCCGCCGCGACCACCTGCTTCTGGAAGTATCCGGGCGGTGCGGAAAACGGCAAGCCGTATCGCTTTCAAATAATCGACACGCCCGGCCACGTGGACTTCACCGCCGAGGTGGAACGTTCGCTTCGCGTGCTTGACGGTGCCGTCGCGGTGTTCGACGCCGTTGCCGGCGTGCAGCCGCAATCCGAGACCGTGTGGCGCCAGGCGGAGCGCTATGGCGTTCCCCGTATCGCATTCATCAATAAATACGACCGCGTGGGAGCCGACTTCTTCCATGCGATCGAAACCATGAAGGAACGCCTCGATGCGCCGGCAGTTGCCGCACAGCTTCCCATGGGAGCCGAGGATCAGTTCTGGGGCGTCATCGACCTCGTGACAATGACCGCATGGGACTTCAAGGCCGATGAAAAAGGCATGACCTATCCCGAGCCGCTCGATGCGATTCCCGATGAGTTTGCCGAAGAGGCCGCCCTTTATCATCAGGAGCTTGTGGAAGCCGCAGCCGATTGCGACGACGAGCTGATGGAAAAGGTCCTCATGGAAGAAGAGGTGACGGTCGACGAGATAAAGGCAGCGATCCGCTCCGGCGTTATTGCCTGCAAGCTCAATCCCGTCTTCGTCGGCTCTGCCTATAAGAATAAGGGCGTTCAAGAGCTGCTCGACGCCGTCGTGGACTACCTACCCTCCCCGGTGGATGTGCCGCCGATCAAGGGCACGAACCCGA
This sequence comes from uncultured Eggerthellaceae bacterium, assembly GCA_947626665.1. Classification (GTDB taxonomy): domain Bacteria; phylum Actinomycetota; class Coriobacteriia; order Coriobacteriales; family Eggerthellaceae; genus CANQRF01. Next base: position 193 of record CANQTB010000183.1, on the reverse strand, counting down.
AGACCGAGGAAGAGGATGAGCGTCCCGCCGATCCAAAGGCGCCGTTTGCCGCGCTTGCCTTCAAGATCATGACCGACCCCTTTGTTGGCAAGCTCACCTACATGCGCGTTTATTCCGGTTCGTTAGATGCGGGAAGCTATGTTACCAACGTCGTGAAAGGCAAGAAGGAGTGCATCGGCCGTCTGCTGCAGAT
>CANQTB010000182.1 GCA_947626665.1 uncultured Eggerthellaceae bacterium | reverse complement strand
CTGCTCGGCTATAAGGACGGCACCGCCGGCGGCATGATGACGACGCAGTTCGTCGCCGTTCATAAGAACACGACCGGCGGCGAAACGGTGGAAGTGCTGCGCGCCCTTCCCGAAGACCACCCGACCGTGCACTACGTTTACGTCCTTGATGAATACGGCAAGCTCGTCGGCGTGCTCTCGCTGCGCACGCTCGTCCTCAACGACGATAGCAAGCCCGTCGGCGACATCATGTATGACGAGCTCATCACCGCCACACCCTCCGAAACCGAAGAGGACGTAGCCGAGGACATCTTCAAATACAACCTCCCCGCCATGCCCGTGGTCGATGAGGGCGGCGCGCTTTTGGGCATCGTCACCATCGACGACGCCTACGACGCCATCGAGGATGACGTGAGCGACGACAAGACGCGCTCATCCATCGCCACCTATATCGGCATCGGCCTTGCCATCGTGCTTTTCCTCGTTCTCTACACCCTCGTGGTGGTGCGCATCGTGACGGCAGGAGCCTAAGCCGTGGCCTTCGTGGAAAAAGACGGCGTGCTGCGGGCCAAGCAGCTCAGCGAGGCGAGGGAAAAGGCCAAGAAGACGAAGAAGGCTGAAGCCTCTGAGAATGCCGAAAAAGCCGAGAAAGCGAAGGTTGCCACGCGAAAGCCCAACAAGATGCTTCTCGTGCTTGCGGCGATGGGGCCGGGCATCATCACCGCGATGGCGGGAAACGATGCGGGCGGCATCTCCACCTATTCCACCGCGGGCGCGAACTTCGGCTTCGCCACGCTCTGGTCGATCCCCATCATGTGCATCCTCCTCATCCTTGTGGAGATGACGGCGGGGCGCATGGGCGCAGTCACCGGCAAGGGATTCGCCGCCCTCATCCGCGAGCGCTTCGGCATCCGCCTCACCACCCTCGCCATGACGGCGCTTCTCATTGGAAACGTAGCGACAACGTTCTCCGAATTCGCCGGCATCGCCTCCGGCATGGAGATGTTCGGGGTCTCGAAATACCTCTCGGTTCCCATCGCCGCATTCGCCGTCTGGGTGCTCATCGTCGGCGGCTCGTATCGGCGCGTGCAGAACGTCTTTCTCGTACTCTCGCTCGTCTTCGTCACCTACATTATCGCGGGCGTGCTTGCCGAGCCGAATTGGAGCGAGGCCCTCATCGACACCGTGAGGCCGCAGTTCGTCGAGGATCCGAGCTTCGCCGCCTTGGTGATCGCGCTCATCGGCACGACCATCGCGCCGTGGATGATGTTCTTCACACAGAGCAACGTGGTGGAAAAGGGCCTCACGAGCAAAGACCTGCTTCCCCAGAAGATCGACGTCATCTCGGGATCGATCGCCTCGAACGTGGTCGCGTGGTTCATCATCGTGACGACCGGCGCCGTGCTCTTCCCTGCCGGCATCGCCGTCGATTCGGCAGCCGACGCGGCGGCGGCACTCGCGCCCTTCGCGGGGAAATATGCCGAAGCGCTCTTCGCGGTCGGCCTCATCGCGGCATCGTTTTTGGCGGCCTGCGTGCTGCCCCTCACGACGGCCTTCGTCATCTGCGAGGCCTTCGGCTGGGAAGCGAGCGTTTCGCTCTCATGGAAGGAAGCGCCCACCTTCAAGGGCATCTTCACCTTCATCATCATCTTCTCGGCGGCGGTGGTGCTCATCCCTGATATCAACCTGCTCGGCGTGATGCTCGTCGCGCAATTCGTGAACGGCATCATCCTGCCGGTGCTCCTCGCCTTCATGGCGATTATCTCGCGCGACAAGCGCGTGATGGGAAGCTATCGCTCCGGAAGGTTCGCGACGGCTATTCTTTGGATATCGGTGGGCATTGTGGCGGCCCTCGCGGCGGCGTTGCTCATCATGACCGCCCTCGGCATCGGCTAAGCGACAAAGGGGCACTCCTCATCGCATGACAAGTTCGAACTTTGGCTAACGATCAATCGTTGAAAACAACGGCTACCTTGCCGCATTGGCCTTCGGCCATCAACGCGTAGACCTCAGTGATAGAAAACTTGAACCTTATTATCACATTATAATGTGATAATATATGTGATCCAGAAGACATGCGATGATTGAATCGCTTGAAATGAGGAGTCCATTATGTCACCGGAGGCGGTTCTCGAAAAGGCGAATGCTGTTCGCACCAAAGTAAAGGCCACGAAGCACATAACCGTCACCGAGCTTGCACGGAGCAAAGCTTGGCGGGAAGAGCTGCCGCAATGCGACGTCATGGAGATCATCGACCATGGCGCGAATGCCGGCTGGCTCGTCTCAAGCCTGGGTATGGACGCGATCCTCGACACAATAGCGTATTTGGAGGAGAGGCTCGAGCAAGCGAGCATGGCCGCGATCGTCAATGCGCGGCGCGATTATGATCATTGGCTTGAAGGCGATGAGCTTGCCCAAGCAGCCTTGGCTTCACTTGATGCAAAGGCGAAGCAAAATTGGGACGATTGAAGTATGAGCACGAGGGATGGTTTTCATACCATTACCAGCATGCCGTTTCCCAGGGCGCCCGGGCTGACATGAGAATCATGTACCGAATTGAAGATGGCAAAGTTTTTGTACGTGGATTCGGCCATCGGGATATGCCCGAGGATTTTTACGTGCGCATGGCAGCGTTGCGGACGTCGCGGTGAGAACGCAACACAGTACTTGCACAGCCACCCGTGTGCCACCTCGTGTGCGATAGGATGCCCGTTTGTTGCACCAAACGAAATCGCCCTCCCTTCTGGTGACCTGAGCAGTCGCCATGATAACGGGAAGACGATTTCGTTTAACGCCCTTTGTTTCCCCCCGCATAGCGGAGGGATTTCTGCCTCTCGCGCCTCGATTTATATCTTAAGGCTCTTCCTTCTTATAGATACCACGGAACAACAACCGAGATGGGAACTGCCGCAACAAGTATCAGCAACCTCAGAGTAAAACCTCCGACCAACACACAAACACTCGACACGCCGCTGATAGTGCGCTCGCTACTCGATTCCTTGCCTTCGGCGTTCTCGGTGTTCTTGCTTGATCCAGAAAAGACGAGCTTCGCTTCCAAAATCGTCGGAACAACCAGACCAACGACGATGATCAACGCCCAGAATGCCACCGCATCGGAACCTGAAATCAGCTTCATAACTGATTCCCATCCTGCAGGGGCAGGGTTGTTAGCGACCACGATGAGAAGCACCACCAAGAGGATAAGCTCGATGATCGGAAGAGCAAAATGCGATTTCTTAAAAGCATCCACCGATTTAAGCTCATTGGGATAGAAAACTGCCCCTATGAGCAAAATTGCTGCCATTCCGGTTGAGAGGGCAGAAGCGAGGAACAGAAGTGGAAGCATGACGATATTCCAAAGCGGGAATGTCACGCAAACACCGAGCAAAACACCCGTATACACAGCCACGCAGATTCCGAGGATGAGCCCCACGACATCAAGTCCCATAGGCACTTGCTTCTTTAGCAGTTCCATAATCAACGCGATAATGGAAACAATCATGAAGAGTCCGAGAATGACGACGCCCCATGTCATAACCGATTGAAAATTGCTCAGAAGCAGTCCAAAAC
>CANQTB010000181.1 GCA_947626665.1 uncultured Eggerthellaceae bacterium | reverse complement strand
ATACAATATAAGGTTCTCCTCGGCCGTCAGATCGGGATAGAGAAACGAATTGTGCGAGATGATGCCGATGAGCTCGCGCACCTCGTCGGGCTTTTCCTTTGCATCCACGCCGAGCACCTCGATCGTGCCCGACGTGGGGCGAGCAAGCGTTGCGAGCATGCGCAGCAGCGTCGTTTTGCCGGCGCCGTTTGGCCCGAAAACCGAGAGGAAGGCCCCCTGCGGAAGGGCAAACGTAATGCCATCGGCAGCCTTGCGCGTGCCGAACTTCTTCACGAGCTTTTCCACCCGCAATGCGGGCGCGGAGGCGTCAGACGAAGGCGCGGATACCTGTGGCGTTACTGCCTCTGGCGAGGCTGCATGGGAATCAGCTTCTTGGGGTGAGGCCGCCTGCTTCACCGTCATTGCCTCCGCCTTGCGATGAGGGCGATAAAGCCGCCAACCACCAAAAGCCCGAAGCCGATCCAAACGAACGTGATCAGCGGATTGATCCTCACATCGAGCGAGAAGGCACCGGCATCGTTCACGCCCCGGTAGACGACGAAGAGATCTTCGGTTGGGAATCCGATGACGCTTGCGATGAGCTTCGTCTGCTGCGTCGTTTGAACGAGCTGCACGGCAGGGCTCACCGTCCCGACGTATTCCCCGTTGCGTGTGACGTCGAAGGTGACGGTATACACGATGTCATCGCCGTTTTCCGCCATCTCGACGGTGTTGTCCACATAGGTAAGTTCGTAATCTTGCACGGTGAACGTTTCGGGCGCCGTATCGGTGGCCTCGTCATAGGCCATATATCCGGCTCGCTCGAAAACATACATGGACGATCCGATAAGACCGACGAGAATGACTGCCATCGCGAAGTGGGCGACACTGCCGCCGAGCGCGGAGAACCGGCGACGCCCGCCTTTCGCACGAAGCGTTCGGACGAGCATGAGGCCTGCATTGAAGAAGAGCAGGCTCGCCACTGCAAAGCCAACAAGGGCAAGCCCGTTGTAATACCAAGCGGGGCCTTCCTCGGCAAGCCCTTCCGCCTCCGAGCCGCCTGCCGCGATCATCGCATCGTAGGTAGGCAGAAGCGTGGTGAAGAAGTAGGCCGCCAGCAGGATAAACAGGATGACGGCGCAGATGAGCGGGATGCGCGCCTGCTTCCAGAACTTCGCCTTGTCGGTTTTGCCCCATGCAAGCAGCGGACAAACGGCGATCAAGGCGCAGTAGACGATACCGAGCGGACGCGCGATGGCGTTATAGGTGCCGGCACTCAGCGCTTGGCCGCCAAACGGCAGCCAACTAGGCAACGCAGAGGCGATCGTCATATAGGCGAGTAGCACGGCGAAGACCACCATGACGAGGTTGTTCACATAATACGCCGCCTCTTTCGAAGCGATGCTTTCGATCTCATCGTGCGAGGCGATGTCGGCACCGAAGCTCTTCCTGCGAAGGAGAAGCCCCACCATGCCGGCTGCAAGCGAGAGGATGATAAGCGCGAGGAAAAGCACGAGGGAGACCGGATCGCCTTCGAAAGCATGAACCGACTGCACAAGCCCTGAACGCGTGATGAAGGTGCCGAGCACCACGAAGGAAAACGTGATGCAGGCGCACATGACCGACCAGCGCTTGAAGGCCCCGCGCTGGCGATAGACGGTGAAGCTGTGGATGAGCGCCACGCCAACGAGCCATGGCAAAAGGCTCGCGTTCTCCACCGGATCCCAGCCCCAATAGCCACCCCAGCCGAGCACGACGTAGGCCCATACGGCACCAAGCCCGATGCCGATGCCGAGCATAAACCACGAGAACATGAGATAGGGCGTGCTCGCGCGCACCCAGCCATCGGAATCATCGTTCACGACGAGCGCGGCGATCGCATAGGCGAACGGGATGGTGAGACCGGCATAGCCGATGAAAAGCGTCGGCGGATGAATGGCCATCGCCCAGTGCTCAAGCAGGGTGTTCATCCCCCACATGAGCGCCGCTCCCTGAAGGTTGCCCTGAGCATCGATGTATTGCGCCGCCAAAGCGGTGAAGGGCATGTTGTCTTCCGAAAACAGCAAAACGCCCACAAACGCCGCCAGCACGAGCTGCGCGATGAAAAGCGCCATATTGTCGAGAGCGCGCTGCTCTTTGCGCGCCGCAAACACCACAGCACAATTGAATACCGAAATGAGCCATGCCCAGAAGAGAAGCGAACCCTGGCGCCCGCTCCAAAGGCCCGCAAGCTTAAAGAGCCACGCAAGGTCCCCCGAGGCGTCCGAGCGGTTGCGCACGACGTAATCGATCGAGGTGTCGCCCGTGAAAAACGCGAAAACGAGCAGAGCGCAGCAGAAAGTAAGCGCGGCGGTTCCGACAACAACGGCCACGCGACCTGCCCACGATATCGTTTCGGCGCGTTCCTTCGCGCGTTCATCCGTCTTACGGCCAAGGATCTGCCCCACGACGAGGCAGACCAGCGAAATCACGACACCGGCAAAGCCGATGAGCAAACCCAGCAATCCAAAGGTTGACATGAATACCTAGCCTTCTAGTGCAACGTCGGTCGCCGTAAAGCGCCCGTCGCTTCCGATCGAACCCGTGAGAACAACCGTGGCACCTTCAACGGTTTCGTCGGAAAGAGCGCCCTCATAGATGATCGCAAGCTCGTCGCCGCTTTCACCATCGACGATCACCATGCGCTCGCCCTGACCGGCAGGTGCCAATGTCCCCTCCTTGATGGCGCCCGCGACCTTGACCGGCTTGTCAAGCACGCCGTCGCCATAACCGAGAAGCTGGCTTATCGTGAGCGCCTCCTCAGCGTTCTCATACTTCGAAGGGCATTTGGTCACAAGCTCGCTCGCGCTCAATATCCCATCGTCGCCGATGCGGCCTGTGCATATGGCCGTAACGTCGTTTCCGAATGTGGAAGACGCCACCCCATCATAGCGCACGACCAGCTGATCGGCATCACCCGCATCGGGATCGTAGATGCTAAATGTGAGCACGTCATCGACGGTCGAGAACGATCCCGGAACCACGTTGCCCGAAACCTGCACCTTCTGCCCCGCAAACGACGAGTTGCCGACCACATCGCCGACCTTCACCGTCTGCGCTGCGGTGTTGCCGCCGACAAATGCCAGCACGAGAATCAAAACGACGACGATGATGCCGGAGACGACGATCATCCGCTTCTTAAGCTTTGCGTTCATGTGCGAACCCCTCCATGAGGTCAACAGATTATTGCCCAATTCATTGTTGCACGTAATAGTAACCCCAAACAGGCGGCAAACATGATAATTGCACACGAAGCCTAGATGGTTCTCATATTTCATCCAGTAGAGACGCGTGCGTGCTCGGCACACAAGACGAAACGACCCCGTATGAAACGGGGTCGCCACCACAAAGAGCCTTTTCAGATTCATCTCAATTTCGATAAACCACACAGTACACGAGAAGCCGCGACGCAGACATGGGACCCGCAGATGGGGCCGATAGCGCATTCGCGGAATACAAGGCACGGGGATTTGATAGAATGCGCCTATGGCAACATTGAGCAAATACAGCATCAGCCAGACGGTAGCGGAATTAGCG
>CANQTB010000180.1 GCA_947626665.1 uncultured Eggerthellaceae bacterium | reverse complement strand
GTGTGCTGTCGTGTGAGGAGCGCGAAGCGCGACGTACGAAATGCGAGCAAAGCGAAGCATTTCATCAAATCCCTCACCGACCACCACGTTTATTACGCCGCTCTTCCGAGCGGCGTTGCTATACAGGCTGCGGCTTCCTCTCGTACGCCATCTTTCCCCTTATGGGCTTTCCTTCGTGTACCAAAGTACACTCAGCCGCCCATCGGGGAAATCTGGGGCACGAGAGAAACCCTCGCACGAACCTATAACGTATTTGCAGGTCAGGCATAGAGGGATTTGAACCCCGCGAAGCACAATTGCCCAGTGGGCAATTGTGTAAGGGAGCCTGCGCTTTTTGCAGGCGACCGACCGCTTTTGGGGTAATGCGGCTACAGCACAGTGTGCTGTCGTGTGAGGAGCGCGAAGCGCGACGTACGAAATGCGAGCAAAGCGAAGCATTTCATCAAATCCCTCACAAATCTTCAGTCTTCTCGACAACACTATCCCAATTACCACCATGGCAAGCTGATTGGCTCGTGCATGAAGCGACGCTAACTAAATTTCGGGGTCGAAGCCACATCCCTCTGCCAGCTCTTCCGGTGAGTCATAGCGCTGAATGAGACCTTCCTCTATTTCTTTTACTTTGGTATGAGGCATTTCAAAAGAGGGGTATCGTAAGTGATGCTCGCATCTTGACCGAATAGGAAAAAAAGGAAAAAATAGGAAAAAAAGGAAAACTCAGGAAAAGCATCGGAAAGCGGAGCAGCAATGGTGAAGGATACGATATTCTCCCCGTCTTTCGGGAATAGGCCGAGCCATCTTCTTGGGCGAGAGGATGTTGTGCAGAGCTTTCTGCAAGGGCTCTCCACCGAGCCGGGCAATCGGGAACGGGCGGTGCTTCTTCTCGGCCAACGCGGAAGCGGCAAAACCGTCCTTCTTTGGGAGCTGGCTGACCGAGCGCGGGATATGGGCTATGTTGTCGCCAATCCGACGGTTGCTTCGCGCGATATGCTCGATCGAATTATCGAGAAGGTGCAAAGTGATGGCGAGAGCTTTTACAAAAAGCGCTCATCTCATGTGACGGGAGGCTCCATCGGTGCTCTCGGCTTTTCTGCGGGGCTTCAGTTCACCCGCGAAGAGCAAGAGACGAAAAGCTTCCAATATAAGCTCACCCAGCTCGGCAAAGCGCTCACCGAGCAAGGCAGAGGGCTTCTCATCTTGGTTGATGAGCTTCAGGCAAATTCTCCCGAGATACGCCAGTTGGTGATTGCCTATCAAGAGATCGTCGGCGAGCAGCTGAACATCGCCCTCATCATGGCGGGTTTGCCGAGTGCGGTATCTGCAACACTGAACGATAAGGTGCTCACCTTTCTCAATCGTGCGCGAAAAATCGTTTTAGCGCCTCTTTCGCTCGCTGAGATCGATGCCTTCTATGCGAGGTCGTTTGATGAACTTGGGCTTACGGTAAGCCCCGAATTGCGGCGCGAGGCAACCCGCGCAACGAAAGGGTCGCCCTACATGTTCCAATTGGTCGGTCACTACATCGCGCTCTATGCAGACGCAGGTGAGGAGCTGGCCAAAAGAACGCTCGATGATGCCTTGTATGCTGCCCAATCTGACTACGAGAACGATGTATGCGACACGACGCTTGCGGCCCTCTCTGAACAAGACGTCAGATTCCTTCAGGCGATGAGCGAGGATGCTCAGATGAGCAAGATGTCGGAAATTGCTGAGCGCATGGGTGTTTCGCAGGATTATGCCCAAAAATACCGTAAGCGCCTTATCGATGCGGGCGTCATAGAGGCGCAAGGGCGTGGATTCGTGCGGTTCGCGGTTCCCTATCTTGCCGATCGCCTGAGAAACGATCCGCTCTTCTGACGGGCGAACGTGCGATAGTTTCAATTTGTGCGAAAAGATGAAGTCACCGGCCTTTCCGGTTGGCCTCTTTAAGCTCTCTTTGTGCGTCACGCTCCATAGCCATGGGCCAGTGCTGAAGCTGCTTCTTGGATATTGCAGTCCGATTCCCTCAAGGCGGTATATGAGTCCGGTGTTATGGGGTTCCATCTAGTTCGAGGGCTCAGAGGGCTTGGTGTGAAAAGCATCCCAGAAGCGCCTTAAAGTCACGCGAAATGCGCCTCGAAAGTCCCTCAGAAGCCTCTCAGAAGCGCTCCAGAATCGCTTCGAAGGCGCTTTAAAAGCCCCGAAAGTAACAATTCCAACCCCCGAGCAACGGCGAGTTTTCCGGGCGATGCAATTCTTTCCGCCGCCCAAACGCGGCGCTACGCGATGATGACCATATGTCGGGGAGGTAATGGGTAAGCCCCGGCAAACACACGCCGTGACCTCGGTTTATTAACCCATTTACTCTCAGCCATTCGAAGAAAAAGAAAGCGTCTAATATGTCAAGTGCCCCAAGAAGAAGGGCTCGCGCAGACCGTAACAATTCCCGCTGGATCCGCGCGCAGCCCCTCAAGCGAAGGGCCAAGCTCATACGTTGAAGAAAGGGAATTGCAACATGATGAGTCGCAATATGAGCCAGATCTTCCTCGGAAGATCGATCGGATTAAGCGAAGTGATCTATCATGAAAGCGACGAAAAAACCTGAAGGTCTCATCAAAGAAGGAATCGGCATCACCGCTGCAAGCCTGCTTGCCATCTTCGTTCTGTTCGGCGTGGTCCTGTTCGCCGTCCAGGAATCGCCCGAAGACCTCTACACGTCCTTGCGCACGCGCCCCGATGAGGTCACCCTTATCAACTATCAGGTCGGAGCAGACAACGTCGCCCACCTGAACAACCCCGCAGAGCCGCTTGATACCCAAGACGACGAAGCGGATGAACCGGAAGGCGGAAAACTCAAGGCCTTCTTCGCCCCGAACGCCACCTCCAAGAAAAAGCTCACGCTTGCAAATTCTGAAGATCCAACGAATGCCGCCCCTGACGGCACCGACGAGAACCGTGCGGCATATCTGAACCGCGGCGTCGTCGAGTATTACACCACTTACGACAGCAATTCCACCGAGCAGCTCATCTATTCCGAATTGACCGAAGCCGCCTACAACGGCCAGCACTTCACCGACTACGACTTCTACGATCCCAGCAATTGGCTCGGCGGGTATCTCGACCTCGCCGAGGGCGACATCGCCCCCGAGGAGATCACGACCATCCTCGAAGAGGTCACCTACGATTACCCGATGCTCAGCATCTATAAGACCGGCCAGCCCAACCTCGTATCCTCGGTCGACAACTGCGGCTACTACGCGATCGAGACCCCGGTGACGACCGACGCCGACATCGACTGCGCACCGCTTTACGCCGAGGTCGAGGAACGCGCGAACGAGATCAACCAAATTGCGTTCGACCAATCGCAGGGAAGCGTGAAGCGCTACATCAACTCGGTGTACAAGCAGATCTGCGAGAACAACCGCTATTCCGACGATGTGAACGACACGATCCATGCCAATGATATCTACGGCGCGCTGATCGAGGGCGAATCGAAATGCTATGGCGACTCCTGCGCCTTCAAATACATCCTCGACAAGCAGCAGATCCCGAACTACATCGCGACGGGAATGGCAAGCAACGGCCAG
>CANQTB010000179.1 GCA_947626665.1 uncultured Eggerthellaceae bacterium | reverse complement strand
AGGGAGAGGTGATGAGCCTGCGCGCGGGGTCGACGCCGGTGGATTTTGCCTACGCCATCCACACCGAGGTTGGCAACCATTGCGTGGGCGCGAAGGTGAACGGCACGATCGTCCCGCTTACCTACGAGCTTCAGGTGGGAGATCGCGTGGAGATTCTCACGCAGAAGAGCGCCACGCCTTCCCGCGACTGGCTCATGATGGTGAAGACCCCTTCGGCACGCAGCAAGATCCGCGCATATTTCTCGCGTGCGAGCCGATCGGATGACCTGCTCGCAGGGCGTGAACGCCTCACCCGCGAGATGCGCAAGCATGGTTTGGGAATATCGAGCACGCAATCGATGAGGGCGCTCAAGACCGTGGCGGACAACCTCGGCTTCGGCGATGCCGACGATATGCTTGTCGCGATCGGCGCGGGCAAGGAAAGCGCCCAGCACGTGGCGAACCGCCTCCTGAAGATTCTCGTCGATCGGGGAACCGAAGATGCGGCGAAGCCCGGTTTCGGCGAATCGTCGTCATCGACGGGCATCATGGCGCCGATGATCACGAGCGTGCGCCGTCCGAAGCATCATGAAACCCATGCCTCGAACGGCATCGTCGTGAAAGGCATCGACGATGTGCTCGTCCGTCTTTCGCGATGCTGCAATCCCGTGCCGGGCGATCCGATCATCGGATTCGTCACGCGGGGGCGCGGGGTCTCCGTCCATCGGGCGGATTGCCCCAATGCCGCCGATTTGCAGAAGAATCCAGAGCGCATCATCGATGTTTCATGGGCAGATGAGGCAACGCGTGCCGCCACCTACAAGGTGGAGGTCTACATCGCGGCACTTGATCGCATGAATCTGCTCGTCGATGTTTCGAGCGTTCTTTCCGAGATGGGCGCAAACGTGCTTTCCTGCACCACAACGACGCACCGCGATTCCACGGTGGAGATGCGGTTCCTCTTCCAGGTCTCCGACCTTTCGGCGATTGATCGCATTCTCCAGCGGCTAAAAGAGGTGTCCGGCGTATTTGAGGCCCATCGTATGGTGCCCGGGCAGGGATCGAAGAAGAAAGGGTAGAAGATGCCGAAGCGTGTTTTAAGCCTTGAGGGGCTCTGCGTTGATGTCCAGTGCATCATCATGGGGCCTATCGATAATAACGTCTATCTGGTGAGCGATGGCGCGGGCACGTTCGTCGTCGACCCGACGCAAGAGCCCGAGGCGATTCTCGAGGTGCTTGGCGATCGAAAGCTCGATGCGATCGTAGTGACCCACGGCCACAGCGATCACGTTGGCGCGGTGGCTTCGCTGCAAAGGCAGACCGGCGCCACGGTATATGCCTACGAGGGCGAAAAGCTGGAGGAGAAAAGCGCCTTCACCGGAAGGCCCGTTTCGGAAGACGGCCCTATCAGCGTTGATCGTCGGGTGAAAAACGGCGATGTCATCAAGGTCGGCAACATGGAATGGAAGGTCATCCATACGCCGGGGCATACGAAGGGCGGCATGTGCCTTTTCATCATTCCGCAATTCGGCAACCATGCAGACGGCATGCCGGTGCTTCTTTCCGGCGACACGTTGTTCGAAGGAACGATCGGACGAACCGATTTCGAGGGCGGCAGTCTTGCCGAGATGCGCGCCTCGCTGAAAAAGCTTGCGCAGCTTCCCGATGATACGGTCGTTTTGCCGGGCCATGAGGGATTTACGACCATCGGCGCCGAACGTCGGCGCGTGTTTGCCGCCTATGGAGGCAAGGAGGCGTAGGCGCTGTGGAAGTTGAATGGACCCTGTTCCTTTCGGAGCTTTTCACCAATCCCATCTTCCTCGTCGTCGCCGTGCTCAATATCGGCGTCATTATCGTAAACGGCGCGACGGATGCGCCGAATGCGATCGCGACGGTGGTTTCCACGCGGGGGATGAAGCCCAAAGCGGCGATTCTTATGGCCGCGGCTTGCAATTTCATCGGGCTTTTGGTTATTTCCCTCGTTTCCACCGCGGTTGCCGACACGATCTTTCGCATGGTCGATTTCGGCGACAATCCCGAGCAAGCGCTCACCTCGCTCATGGCGGCGATGGTCGCCATCATCGTTTGGGGCGCCGTTGCATGGTATTTCGGCATACCCACCTCGCAATCCCATTCGCTTATCGCGGGCCTGACCGGAGCGGCGATTGCCATCCAAGGAGGCTTCGACGCGATCAATTGGGCCGAATGGGTGAAGGTCATCTACGGCATTCTGCTCTCGACGCTTCTCGGCTTTGGCCTCGGTTGGTTGAACTTCAAGGCGATCGGGCGATTGTGCCGCAATATGGATCGCATAAAGACGACGAGGTTCTTCCGCGGTGCTCAGGTATTCACCGGCGCCGGCGTCGCCTTCATGCACGGTGCACAGGACGGGCAGAAGTTCATGAGCATCTTCCTGCTCGGCATCTTTATGGCCGCAGGGCTTGGAATGAGCATCGACAACGTGTTGCTGCCCGTGTGGCTGATGCTCCTCTGTGCGCTCAGCATGGGCATCGGCACGGCGGTCGGCGGGGAGCGCATCATCAAAAGCGTTGGCGTGGATATGGTGAAGCTCGAGGCGCCGCAGGGCTTTGCTGCGAGCCTTTCGACGCTTGTGAGCTTGGTTATGGCGACGTTCGGCGGCCTGCCGGTTTCCACGACGCATACCAATACGACGGCGATCATGGGTGTAGGTGCCGCACATAATCCGAAAGCGGTAAAATGGTCGATAGCCATCGATATGGTGAAGACGTGGATCCTGACGTTTCCGGGGTGCGGTTTACTGGGGTTTGTTATGGCGCGTTTGTTTTTGCTTGTCGTGTAAGGAGTGAGATCATGGCGAAAAAGAACCGCTTCGACTACTTTGACGCGTATGAACAGCTGACCGATATGGCGCTCAATGAATCGGATGTGCTGATCGAGACGATCGAGAACTATCAATCGGGGAAGGCGCTCGATGACATTCTTGGACGCGCACATGAGATCGAACACGAGGGCGACCAGATCAACCACGATATCTTCAAGAGCGTCGCCATCGATTTCATGCCGCCGATTGATCGGGAGGACATCATCGATCTCGCGCATTCCCTTGACGACGTGATCGATGGCATCGAGTCCGTCATACAGCGGTTCTATATGTACAACGTTCACGAGATGCCCGAAGACGCACTTGCCTTCGCCCAGCTCATTCGCAAGGGCTGCAAAGCGCTCGATAAGGCGATGGAGGACTTCCGCAACTTCAAGAAATCGAAGAAGTTCAAGCAGCTCATCGTTGATGTGAATGATTGCGAAGAGGAAGCCGACCAGCTCTACATTCAAGTGATTCGCGCTCTTCATACCGACAAGACCGACGATCCGCTTTACGTGCAGGTATGGTCGAAGCTCTACGATCGCATGGAGCGCTGCTCAGATGCCTGCGAGCATGTTGCGGATGTGATGAATACCATCATGCTCAAAAACGTCTAAGGTGCTCAGATACCCCATCTAAGCGTTCCAAACCTTCCTCATGTAGCGAAGTACACTTCGTCAGGTTTTCGCGCTTATCTGGGGCATCTGAGCACCTTAGAAGTTCCGCTGTTTTGCCAAACAGCGGAAC
>CANQTB010000178.1 GCA_947626665.1 uncultured Eggerthellaceae bacterium | reverse complement strand
ATGAATTCGTTCAAGAACCTTCACGACGGGCTTGCCTATGAGATCTGCCGCCAGGCGGAGGTGCTCGAAGAGGGCGGCATCATCTATCAGGAGACACGCCATTGGGATCCCACGATGAAATGCACGATCGTGATGCGCGTGAAGGAGACGGCTGACGACTATCGGCTCTTCCCCGAGCCCGATTTGGCGCCCTATGATCTCACCGATGAGTTCATCGAGGGCGTGCGGTCGAAGCTGCCCGAGCTGCCCGACGAGAAAGAGCTGCGCTTCCAGCGCGATTACGGGCTTTCACCCTATGATGCGCGCCATCTCGTGGAGCATCGCGAGACGGCGGCTTTCTTCGAGCGCAGCATGGAATGCGCGGGCAATGACGCCGCTGCATTCGCCAAGCCACTCGCCAACCGCGTGAACAACGACCTGCTCGCCTACCTGAACAACCATGCTGAGGTGACGCTCGATGCGCTGCCGATCACGCCGCAGCGGCTCGTCGAGCTGGAGCGGCTGCTCGCCGGTGGAAGCATCTCCACCAAGCAGGGAAAAGAGGTCTTCGCGGCACTGCTCGAAAGGGACTGCGACCCCTCCGTCATCGTTGAGGAGCGGGGCATGAAGCAGGTCTCGGACAGCGGCGAGATCGAGGCTGTGGTCGATCAGGTGCTTGCCGCCAACCCTGATAAGGTGGAGCAATACCGCGGCGGCAAGACGGGGCTTTTGGGATTTTTCGTCGGCCAATGCATGAAGGCGACGCATGGCCAAGGAAATCCCCAGCTCATCAATGAGGTTGTCGCGAAAAAGCTTTCCGAGTGATGCGGGACGGAGGGTTGTACGATGGCTGAGAACCACCGAAAAGACGAGGGCTTCGTCGAGCTTGGCTATGCGAAGGCCGATACCGATCGTGCGCGGCGGCAGCAGGCCGCCGAGGTGATCTACGGCGAAGGAAAGTCGGTTGAGCAGATCGCCGGCATCGTAGAAGCGCTTTTAGCTCACGGGCAGGAGCGCGTGCTCGTTACGCGGCTCGACGCCGACAAGGCCGCCGAGCTTGCGGTTCGCAAGGCCGACGCCTTCGATTCCCATCCGCTCCGCTATTATGACGAGCCACGGATCGGCATCTTCGGCGATATGCCGCCCGCCGATGGCAAGGGAACCGTTCTCGTCATAGCGGCGGGCACGAGCGATATCGCCGTGGCTGAAGAAGCAGCGGTGACGGCGGAGTTTTTGGGAAATGAGGTCGAACGGTGCTATGACGTGGGCGTTTCGGGAATCCATCGCCTCCTTGCACGCCTCGACGTTATCGAGAAGGCGCGTGTCATCGTCGCCGTCGCAGGTCTTGAGGGCGCGTTGCCGAGCGTCGTAGGCGGCTTGGCGTCGGCGCCGGTGATCGCCGTGCCGACGAGCGTCGGCTACGGGGCGTCGTTCGGAGGACTCGCGGCGCTTCTCGGCATGCTCAACTCCTGCGCGAGCGGCGTCTCCGTCGTCAACATCGATAACGGTTTTGGGGCGGCCTTCCAGGCAAGCCTCATCAACCATCTGCCATAATGGGCTTTGCTTGCTATGAGAAAGAAGAAGTATGAAGGATAAGAGGAAAAAAGAGCACGCTGCGCGTCCGAAGAAGGACAAAATGGCCCTCCGTGGCATGAAGGCGCAGGAGAAACGCGCGGGGAAGCAGCCGATGCTTTATTTCGAGTGCTCCGCAGGCATCAGCGGCGATATGGCCGTTGCCGCATTGATTGATTTGGGTGCCGATCAAGAGGCGATTGAGCGCGCGTTGGGAAGCCTCGACGTCGGGGGATTCACCACACGTATCACGCAGGTGAGCAAGCACGGGCTCTCGGTCTGCGACTTCGCGGTGGTACTCGATGCCGCCCATGAGAACCACGACCACGATATGGCCTATCTGCATGGAGCTGGTGCCGCAGAAGCGCCGTCCCACCAGCATGAGCAGCATGTTCCGCCTTCGCCATCAGACGCGCCCCATCACGATCATGGGGCGGAAGATGCGGCTCACCATCATCATGAGGCGCGCAATCTCGCCGATATCGAGGCAATCATCGCGGGCGCCGATATGACGGAGGGTGCGAAAGCGCTCGCCCAGCTCATCTTCTTCATCATCGCCGATGCTGAGGCGGCCGTTCATGGCGTCTCGGTCGACACCGTTCATTTCCATGAAGTGGGCGCGGTCGATTCCATCGCCGATATCATCGCCTTTGCCGTCGCCTTTGATTCCCTCGGCATCGAGGATGCGGTGATTCCCCGCATTTGCGAAGGACAAGGACAGGTGCGCTGCCAGCATGGGATCATTCCCGTTCCGGCGCCGGCGACCGCCCAGATTGCGATGAAATATGGCCTTGATGTGGCCGTTCTTGATGTGCAAGGCGAACTTGTCACCCCGACGGGGGCAGCGATCTGCGCTGCGGTTCGCACAAGGCGCGATCTTCCGAAATTGTTTTCCATCACGGCGATCGGGATGGGCAACGGCAAGCGCGATTATGAGACATCGGGAATTTTACGGGTGATGGTGATTCAGTGAAACAAGGTGAGAAAATCGTAAAGGCAACGCCGGCGGGCTTTCGCGATGTGCTTGCCGAGGAGGCGATCGTTCGCGAACGCACAATTCGAGCCGTTCAGGACCTTTTTGCCGAAGAGGGCTATATGCCCATCGAGACGCCGACGCTCGAGGTGATGGACACGCTCGCACATGCCATCACGCCGACCACGTTCGCGCCGTTTCGTTTTTTCGATTCGCAAGGCGACCTTTTGGCGATGCGTCCCGATGTGACGCCTCAAGTGGCGCGGATGTATGCTGCCCGCCTTGCCGAAGAGCATCCCAGCCTCAGGCTTCGGTATACGCAGCGGGTTTTTCGCGAGACGGAGGGCAAGGCCCATGCCGCCGCTCGTGAGTTCACGCAGATCGGCGTCGAATGCATCGGCGAGGCGGGAGCGCGCGCCGATGCCCAGGTCGTTCGGCTTTTTGCCCGCGCGTTCGAGACGATCGGCGTCACCGACTATACGATCGCCCTCGCAACGGTGGGAGTTCTGCGAACGCTGCTTGAGGCGGGCGATGCGCCTTCATGGTGGAAATCGCAGGTGCTGGAGGCGTATCATCGGTCGAATTTCGTGGAGGTCGATCGGCTCGTCGCCTGGCTTGTCGATGAAGGCGATGTCGGGCAGACCGAGAAGGAAATCGCGCGTGCCATCAAGGATCTGCCGCGAAGACGGGGCGGTCGTGAGGCGATTGAAGAGCTGCGCAGCCGTCTTGCGGCTTTTGGTGTTGATTCGTGCCTCGATGTGCTTCTTGAGGCTTACGACGACCTCGCCTCGGCAGGGCTTGAGGATCGCCTGCTGATCGATTTCTCGGTGATGAGCTCGTTCGATTACTACACCGGCATCGTGTTTGAGGCCTATGCGGCAGGCTCCGGAACGCCCTTGGGAAGCGGCGGCCGCTACGACACGATGCTCGCGCGATACGGCACGCCGCGTCCGGCGGCGGGGTTCGCGTTCTCGCTGGAAGACGCTCTCGCGGCGGCTTCGGCTGATTCCGGCACCTCATCTTCCGCCTTGTGCACTACCCTCACTGGACAAATAAGCCAGCTCGGTCGTGCGGCAATGGAATCTGA
>CANQTB010000177.1 GCA_947626665.1 uncultured Eggerthellaceae bacterium | reverse complement strand
GCATATTCTTGAGTTCCGATCGTATGTGGAGCTCTCCGATGATGACAAGGGCAAAGCTGTTGCCAATTCCGGAAAGTATAGAGCCTATAATTCCAGCTACCAGAAAGCTTGTGTGCTGGTTCGGCACAACTGAGTTAAGCGTTGGCATATCGATGAGAACCAATGCAATGGAGGACATTACTGCGAAAAGAATAAATACGAAGCTATGACGGCAGAATTGCAAATTTGGATGCGGGGCGGCAATAAGCGTAAGCACGCCGAGCATGAAAACGGTCCCTCCCACTGTTAATAAAAATCTACTATCGTAACCACTGAAAAATGCATCAGAAACCACAACTCCGGTATTCCATAACAAGAGATAATGGCTTCCCCACCAACAAACACCACCCAAAATGAGAAGCAATGAGAATGTAAGATCGTTCCGAATCATCGTGTATATGTTCTCTTCTTTACTTTAGGGCGTTTTGCTCTGTTCACCCCGCAAAACGAGGCGTGTTCATTGAGTATCATGAGCACTGTTAAGATGCATGTCAAGGTTGTGGGCTACTGGCTGTGTTGTCTATTCATAGGGGGAATCGCCTCACGAAAACTCATAGAGAGAAGTATCAAAAAAACGCTCGCAGCGCCAGCATGGGCCGCTGTTTGGCAGGACAGCGAGCTAAAGAATGCCCCCGATCAGAGCGGAACGAGACAAATCAGCGCAGCACATTGAGCGTAAGGTCATACGAGGCGTTGCGGGAGAGGTGAAACTCCTCGGCGATCTGGGTGGCGGCCTGACGAACGCGCATACCGTCGTCGAGCAGCTCTTTCGCGCGGATGCGTGCCTGCTCTTGCCTGCTCACCTCATCGAACGTGGCTTCCTCGGCGGAAGGCCCATCCACCACAATGACGATCTCTCCCCGCAGCTGACCGGCCCTTTCGCGTTCCGCAAACACGTTCGCCAACAGGGGCAGCCCATCTGCCACCACCTCTTCATGAAGCTTCGTCAGCTCGCGGCAAACGCATGCCCGCCGATAGGGAAATGACTCGGCGAGCGCGGCAAGCGCCGACACAAGGCGTTCGGGGCTCTCGTAGAAGATGAGCGCCGCATCAAGGCCGCGAAGCGATTCGCACAGGCGCGTGCGCTCCCCTACCTTACGTGGGAAAAAGCCCCCGAAATAGAAGGAGGAAAACATCGTACCGCTCGCCACATAGGCGGTCGCTGCCGCCGTGGGTCCTGGCAGCACCTCCACGGAAAGCCCCTCGTCGCGAAGGGCCCGCACAAGCCTTCGCCCCGGGTCGGAAACGCCGGGCATGCCCGCATCGCTGCAATAGGCGAGCACCTCACCTGAGGCAACACGGGAAATGACGGCAGGAAGCTTCGCAGAAAGCGCATTCTCATCAAGCCGTTCAAGGCGTGCCGCGATATCGAAGGCGGCGAGCAGCTTTCCCGTCACACGCGTATCCTCGGCAAGCACGGCATCGCACGAACGGAGCGCCTCGAGCGCCCGCTCGCTCATATCACCAAGATTGCCAAGCGGCGTGGGGACGACGATGAGCTTGCCCCTTGCAGCATTTTTTCCGATAGCGTTGCTTTTCGCCGATTCAGCCACTTCGCAAGCTTTTCGCGTAAGGCATCAAAGTCCGCGCCTAGCGCAGCGCGAGCGCAGCGATGCCGAACGAGCCGGGGCCGGAATGAGAGGCGATCACGCAGCCGGTCTCGATCCACGTGATCTCCTCAAAGCCCTGCTCGCGGACATATTCCTCCACGTGTTTCTGCAGCTCGGGAGAAAGCCCGTCGTTGCGGATAAGCCCGATACGGCTCTTATCCATCGGCTCACGCGTGAGGAACTTCTGCACCATCGCCATGACGGCCTTCTCCATCGATCCGCGCAGCTTCTGCGTGGCGACGAGCTTGCCGTTCTGCACCTCGATCACCGGCTTGATGCGAAGCAGCTGCGCCCCAAGATAGGCGACGTTGCTCAGCCGCCCGCCCGCACGGAGGAAATCGAGCTCGCCGGGAATGAAGGCCATGCGCGCCCGTTCCACCTGATTCTGCGCGTATGAGATCACATCGGCCAGTGGCACATCCGGATTCTCCTGCACATAGCGTGCCACGTTCGTGACGATGAGGAACTGAGCCGCCGTCACGCTTTTCGTATCGATGCGCGTCACATAATTTCGCCCTTCGGCCGCGATGCGAGCCGACTCGAATGAGCAGGTGGTCGCCGCCGAATAGGCCAGATAGACGATGTGCGCCTCGGGTTCGCGCTCATGGATGCGATCGAAGACGACTTTGAAATCCTGCGGCGTGCACCCGCTGGTCGAAGGAATCTCGCCGCTCTGGCGGAAATGCTTGAAGATGTCCGTCACCGGAAACGATCCGTCGTCGAGGTTGCGCCCCCCGAAGGTGACGTGCATGGGAACGACTTCGATATGGTAGCGCTCGACAAAATCGAGGGGGACGTCCCCGCCCGACTCCGTTACGATCACGTATTTGCTCATGGCTGCCTCGCTCTCTCAATTCGCACCAAATCGCGCGGCTCGCCAAGCTCTTTTCGCTCGTTGCGCCTGCCTTTTAGCGCGATGCGTTTTCCGCCATTTTAGCGGAGAGATTCGCCTTCGCAACCGAAATCATAAGCTTTATACGGTTGAGCTGGTTCACCTCGGAAGCACCCGGATCGTAGTCCACCGCGACGATGTTGCTCTGCGGATACTGGCGCCGCAGCTCCTTGATGACCGACTTTCCCACCACATGGTTCGGCAGGCAGGCAAACGGCTGCGTGCAGACGATGTTGGGCGCGCCGCTGCGGATGAGCTCCACCATCTCCGCTACAAGAAGCCAGCCCTCCCCCATCGAGTTGCAGAGCGAGAGCACCTTCTCGGCATATTCGGCCAGCTCATAGATGTTGGCAGGAGGTGCGAACCGCTGCGATTTTTTCAGCGCGTCGTTCACCGGCTTGCGGAACTTGTCGATCGCCCAGAGCGCGATGCGCGATCCGAGGGCGCCCTTCTTGCTTCGGCCGAGCGGGTCGCGTTGGAAGATGGCGCCGGCGATGCCGAAGAGGAAAAACTCGGTGAATCCGGGAACCACCGCCTCGCAACCCTCGCGCTCGATGACATCGACCACTTGGTTGTTCGCCGTCGGATGGAACTTCACGAGGATCTCCCCCACCACACCGACGCGCGGTTTCGTTCCCTCGCCCTTAAGCGGCAACGTATCGAAATCCTCGACGATCTGGTTCACCGTACGTTTGAAATCCTTGTATTTCAAGCCTTCAAGCATCTGCTGACGCGTCACGCTCATCCAGTGATCGAAGAGACGCTGAGCGCTGCCCGGCTCCACCTCATAGGGCCGCGTTCGATAGAGCGCCATCATAAGCAGATCGCCGTAAAGGAAGGCGTAGAACGCGCTGATGAGCATCGGGGGCGTGATCTTGAAGCCCTCGTTGTGCTCGCCGAGGTCTTTGAAGGAAAGCGCGATCACCGGAATATGGGCGAGTCCCACCGACTTGAGCGCCTTGCGGATAAGCGCGATGTAATTGGTCGCCCGACACCCGCCGCCCGTCTGCGTGATGACCACAGCCAGCTTGTCGGTGTCGTATTTTCCCGAGAGCACCGCTTCCATAATTTGAC
>CANQTB010000176.1 GCA_947626665.1 uncultured Eggerthellaceae bacterium | reverse complement strand
ATGACCCCGTGATGGGCGAGGAGATCTTCGGCCCCGTGCTGCCGATGCTCACCTACCGCACGCTCGATGAGGCGTTCGACCTCATCCGCCACTTCCCCACGCCGCTTGCCTGCTACATCTTCTCCGACGACACGGCAGTGCAGCAGCGCGTCATCCAAGAGCTCGCCTTCGGCGGTTGCACGATCAACGACGTGCTGATCCACTTGGCGAACAACCATATGGGATTCGGCGGCTTCGGAAACTCGGGCATGGGCCAGTACCATGGCAAAGTCGGGTTCGACACCTTCACGCACTACAAGTCGACGCTGCGGAAATCGAACCTCATCGAGATGCCGATCCGCGTTCCTCCGTTCGGCGACAAGATCAAGCTCCTCCGCCTCCTCATGCCGTAAGCCTGCAACGAGGCACAGAGAATGTCCTAAGCCCTGCTGCTGAAATGCGGCGGGGCTTTTAATTTTCTTCGTATTTGCTGAGGAAGGCACGGGTGCGTTCGTGCTGAGGATGGTTGATCACATCGGCCGCACGGCCCGATTCCACCACCATGCCGCCGTCCATGAAGATGAGATGGTCGGCCACATCGCGCGCAAAACCCATCTCGTGCGTGACGATCACCATCGTCATCTTCTCGGCGGCGAGTTCGCGGATGACCTTTAAGACCTCTTGCGTCAGCTCGGGGTCGAGCGCGCTCGTCGGCTCGTCGAAATAGAGCACCTGCGGATGCAGGGCCAAGGCACGCGCGATCGCGACACGCTGCTGCTGGCCGCCCGAAAGCTCGCAGGGCACCATGCTCTCCTTGCCCTCAAGCCCCATCTTCGCGAGCAACTGACGCGCCTCTTCCTCCGCCTCAGCGGGATTTCGCTTCTGAACGATGATCGGCGCATCAGTGATATTCTTCATTACTGTATAGTGCGGGAACAAATTGAAATTCTGAAACACGAGGCCGAAGCGCGTCTTCGCCTGCTTAAGGACGTCCTTGCCCCCATAGATCGCCTTTCCCGATGCGTCGGTGGAGCAGACGACGAGATCTCCGTAGCTTAAGTTCCCGGCGTCAAGCGTTTCGAGGAGCGTCAGGCAACGAAGCAACGTGGACTTGCCGCCCCCCGACGGGCCTATGATCGCAAGCACGTCGCCCTGGTTCACCCGAAGCGAAATGTCCTTCAACACGACGTTCTCGCCAAAGCTCTTGCGAGCGTTCTTCAGCGTGACAACCGCAGCATTATCAGTCATGGTAGTAATCCAGTTTCTTCTCGAGGCGCGTGAGGAGGATTTCAATGACGAAGCAGATGACCCAGTAGATCACACCTGCCAGCAGGTACGGAACCATCGAGACCTCGCTTGCCGCCAGAATCTTCGCCTGATTGAACATCTCCAGAAGGCCGAGGACGAACGCAAGCGAGGTGTCTTTCACCAGCGTGATGATCTCGTTGCCCATCGCAGGAACGATCCGCTTGATGACCTGCGGCAACACGATGCGCATGAACGTCTGCGAACGCGAATAGCCCAAAACGTTCGCCGCTTCGTACTGCCCGCGAGGGATGGATTGGATGCCGCTGCGGTAGATTTCCGCGAAGTAGGCAGCGTAGTTGAT
Source organism: uncultured Eggerthellaceae bacterium (assembly GCA_947626665.1). GTDB lineage: Bacteria > Actinomycetota > Coriobacteriia > Coriobacteriales > Eggerthellaceae > CANQRF01. The sequence continues at coordinate 2,039 of CANQTB010000176.1, read as the reverse complement.
GATGAAGCCGATGCCGCAGGCGTAATACTTCCAATCGGTTCCTAGCTGGATGCCGAACAGATAGTACGGGCCGAACATGATCGCCATCAGCTGAAGCATGAGCGGCGTGCCGCGCATGATGGAGATGTAGATGCGCATAAGCCACTGCAGGGGCTTGAAACGGCTCATGCGCCCTAAAGCGATGAGAATGCCCAGCGGCAAAGCGCCGATGAGCGTGACGGCAAAGATCTCGATTGTTAGCAAAAGACCCTGCATCAGCAGGCCGAACATTACGCCAAATTCCATCAAAACCCTTTCGGCTTCCCCAAAAGCAAGCACGGACGAAGCGAGAAGGCTCCGTCCGCACCAATTAAGCTCTCAACGTGCGCTCTCAGTTCGCAGCCAGCTGATATTGCGCGATCGACAAATCGCAAACGACCGCATCAACAGCGCCTGCATCAAGCTGCATGAAGGCATTGTTGTAGTCACTCAGCTGCTGGAGCTCCTTGAACGTCGCCGCAACGTCTTTCATGTCGCCCTCAAGCACATCGAGAGCAGCCGAATCCACCTGCGTAGCGACGATCTTGCCCTCGAGATCCTCAATGCCTTGGATGCCACTGTCGGCCTTCACGACAACAACCTGCTCATTGAGCATGTAGGGCTCGGTGAAGGTGTAATCGTTCTCGCGGCCTTCCATCGTGAAGCCGTTCCAGATGCAGTTGATTGTCCCTTGGTTCAAAAGAACATCCTTGGCATCCCAGTCAATGGCTTCCAGCTGAAGATCCCAGTTATTCCGCTTTGCCACTTCGGCGGCAAGATCAAGGTCGAGGCCCGTATATTCGCCATCGGTGCCGACGAAGCCATAGGGGGGATATCCTGCATCGAAGCCCACGATAAGCGTATCGATATCCGCCTGAGATGAAGAAGTGGAGACAGGCTCGTTGAGCACCCAGTTCTCGATGTTCACACCATACTCGCTGTATTTCTCACACAGTTGCGCGACAGTGCCATCTTGGTACATATCGTAGAGCGTTTGCGTCACCTGATTCGCCAAATCGGTCTCGCCTTGCTTGAATCCGACCGCATAATGCTCGCTGGAAAGCGCTGGCTCAAGCATAACGTATTTCGGCGCATCGCTCGAATCGCTCGAAGATCCTGAACCGTTCGAGCAGCCTGCAGCAAAGACTGCCGAGACGCACAGAGCGCACACCATGGCAATGACAAGTAGTTTCTTTTTCATTCTTCCTCCCATAAGAGAATCACCGTGATAACTTCACGTCTCAAAGGTTCCCCGCCATCGAGACGCCACCGCTTTAGTACGCTAAAGCGCACCAAAGTATAGCACGTCTTTTCCTTTTGGGAAGAGCAAGCTTATGAGCGGGGAAAAGTTATTCTTTCTTCTCGTCCGACTCGGCAGACTTCTTTTCATCTGCTTCCGCAGGCTTCTTTTCGTCCGCCTCCGCAGCAGGTTTCTTTTCGTCCGCCTCGGCAGACTCCTTCTCCTTTAGCTCGGCAATCTTCTTCGGAGGGAGCTTCTTTCCACGACGGGGGATCTCGGTGAGGCGCGGTTCGAAGTCAAAGAGATCGCTTGTTGCCACCGTCGATGAAACCGTGATGCACTTGCGCATGCACACATCGGCGCAAAGGTTGCATTGCACACAATCGGCCGTCGAAAACTCCAAGTAGCGCGAGGATTTGTCCTCATCGCGGCGGCGACGCTCCACCGCGTTTTTCGGCGTCGGCTTGCTCTCGTCGGTGTCGACGATCGCTCGGGTCGGGCAAAAGCGCGCGCACATGCCGCAACCGTTGCAGGCTTCATTGTCGATCATCACATCGCCGAACACGCGCCCTTCGAGGCTTTCCCTCACGGGAGCGCCCATCTCATAGAGCTGGTCGAGAATCTGCAGATTGCGCGTGGCATCGAAGGGCTTCGTGCGATCGACCGGCTCGACGCCAAGGCGCTCGCGAAGTATCTCCTCCTGGGTCTTTCCCTTAATGTTCAGGCGCTGCTCGATCATGCGGCTCGCCACCGTCTGCCCGAAGTTCTTTGCGGCGCCTCC
>CANQTB010000175.1 GCA_947626665.1 uncultured Eggerthellaceae bacterium | reverse complement strand
TTAAAATTGACTTGCCCGTTTTATAGTCGAGGGCGCCGGTCGGCTCATCGCAGAGCAGAAGCTTCGGATTTTTCGCCAATGCGCGGGCGATGGCAACGCGCTGCTGTTCGCCGCCGGAAAGCTGGCTCGGGAAATTCGCTGCACGGTCAGCTAAACCCACCTGCGCGAGCATCTCATCGGCAGGAAGCGGGTCCTTGCAGATTTGGGAGGCGAGTTCCACGTTTTCCAAAGCCGTCAGATTGGGAACAAGGTTGTAAAACTGAAAAACGAAGCCCACATCGAGACGGCGATACATCGTGAGCTCACGAGGGCTCGCCTCGCTGATGTTATGACCATCAAGCACGATGGTGCCCGACGTGCAGGTGTCCATACCGCCGAGCATGTTGAGAAGCGTCGTCTTACCGGCGCCCGAAGGACCGACGACCACGGCAAGCTCGCCCTGCTCGACGGAAAACGTCATCCCGTCAGCGGCGGCGACTTCCACCTCTCCCATTTGGTAGATTTTTCTCACATCGCGAAATTCGACAAATGACATAGGCGCCTCGGTAGGACTAGCAATGCGTATTGAAACGATTTGGATCGTTAGCCGCCTGCGCATGCGCCTTGTGCTTACGCATCTTCCATGAATAGGCAAACGCTAAAATGAGGGCGGCGACGGCGATGACGATCGAGATGATGAGCGCATGGGAAAAGCCGACGCCGTAGGCGGAGGCACGGCTCATGCCGTGCGCGGTCTCGCGCAGCACATCGGCGGACAGAATGCCGACGAAAAGCGATGCGCCGATTGAATTCGCGATCTGGACGAAGATCGAATTGATCGCGGCACCATATGAATACAGGTCTTTCGAAAGCAGATTCAGAGCCATCGTCTTCGAGGGCGCCACAATGAAGCTGTTCCCCACATAGATGCCGAACGAGAACGCCAGCACCGCATAGGGAAGCACATGCTGAGCGGTAAAGAAGATCCCCAAAAACCCAATTACCGCAAGCAGGTAGCCGAACGGTACGACCGGAAAGATTCCCTTCTTATCGAAGATCTTGCCACCGACCACCGCGAGCAGACCATAGGCGACAAGCGGGATAGAGATCAGAATACCCGCCTCAAACGGTGTGTCCCCCGTCGTCCCCTCATAGAAGAGCGGCAGGAGCAGACTCATCGCCGCCGTCCCCATCATGCCGAACATCACAAGCGCGACGCCGATAGTGAAACCGCTGTGACGAAGCGGGGAAAGGTTGAGCAGTGGAGTCTTGATCTTCAGCTGCCGTATGACGAAGATCGCTAAAACGACTGCGCCGATGACGAGTCCTATCACCGCGGGGAGCGTATCGTGCGTGAGCTCACCGAGCCCATACATCAAGGTAGCGAGGCCGACGAAGGCCAACGCCACGCTCAGAAGGTCGATTGGCGTACGGCTGCGATCCTCCACATCGTAGAGCACGAAAACACCCGCCACGACAAGCGCTATGCCGAGAACGAGCGTCGGGATAAACATAATGTGCAGATCGAAATAGGTGAGCAGCAAGCCGGAGATAAGCGGACCAACCGCCTGACCGATGCCGATGATGCCGCTATTGAGAGCGAGCACCGCGCCGCGACGATCGGTGCCGACGAGGATGGCGATGACGCCGGTCACCACCGGATAGAGCATGCCCGTCGCGATCGCCTGCACCAAGCGGGCGGCAATAAGCACCGGAAAGCTGAACGACAAAACGCCGATGAGGCTTCCCACGGCAAGGCAACCCGCGGAAAAAACGAAGAGCTTACGCAACCCAATTCGGCTCATGAGAGCGGCAGCCATCGTGATGGCGGTCGCCGCCACGATCGTAAAGCCAATGACCACCCAGTTCGCGATCGAAAGCGTGACGCCGAACTTATCGGCGATATGAGGAAGCGCGATGTTCATCATCGACTGTGAAAAAGACGCAGAAAACGTACTGGCCATCAAAATGGCCAGTACGAGCGTTACGTTTTTTTGGCTTTTTTGCGAAGCCCGTTCATTCGAAGATGTTTTCTTGGCAAAACCCATCTTCACTCGCCTCGAAAACCGTAAGCGTCTTAGGACGCGAACAATTCGATGGTGTCGCCTTCCCTTAGCGTGACCATTGCCTTTTTCCACGTGCGGGTGTAGCCCTTCTGATAGCGAACCCGCTTGGGCTTCGCCTTCACATTGAGGGTATTCACCTTCACGACCTGAACGCCGAAGATGTCGGAAACCGCTTGGGCGATCTCCACCTTGTTCGCCGTTTTCGCCACTTCGAAGGTGTAGGTGTTCTTCTCCATCATATCGAAACTGTGCTCGGTGATGATCGGGCGCAAAATGACCTCACGAGGATCTTTCATTATGCAAGCACCTCCTCGATGCGCTCAAGACAGGATTTCGAAATGATCAAAACCTTGTTGTCGATGAAATCATACGTGTTGATATCGGTGACGGGAAGCAACGTCACTTTCGGGATGTTGCGGAACGACAGATAGGTGTTCGCGTCGTCGGCGGGAAGCACGATCGTCACGCGCTTATCCGCGACGCCGAGCGCCTTCAAAGCCGCAACCGCATCCTTGGTATGGGGCTTCTCGAAAGAGAAGTCCTCGACGATCATAAGCTGATCGTCAGCGAGCTTCGCGGAAAGCGCCGAGCGCATCGCAAGCTTCACTTCCTTGCGGTTCACCTTCAGATGATAGTTGCGCGGATGCGGCCCGAACACCGCTCCGCCCCCACGCCATTGCGGCGCGCGAATCGTGCCTTGACGGGCACGACCGGTGCCCTTTTGGCGCCACGGCTTCCGACCACCGCCGGAGACCATGCCACGGGTTTTCGTGGCGTGAGTACCCTGCCGCCATGAGGCCTGTTGGGCGCGCACCACCTGATGCATCACATGGACATTCGGCGTGACGCCGAAAACGGTAGGCGCAAGCTCGGCCTTGCCGGCTGCCTTGCCCTCCGCGTTCTTGATCTCGATTGAAGTCATCTTCTACAGCTCCTTGTTTCTTAAGTCGCGAGGTTTTACGCCATGCGCACGCGCACGATGCCGTTCTTGCCGCCAGGAACTGCGCCCTTCACGAGGATGAGGTTTTGATCCTCGTCGATGCGGACAACCTCAAGATTTTTAACCGTCACGGTGTTGCATCCCATTTGACCGGGAAGACGAACGCCCTTGAAGACGCGGGAAGGAGTGGCGCACTGGCCGATCGAACCCGGCGCACGATGGAAGTGCGCACCGTGTCCGCCCGGGCCGCCGCCAAAACCATGGCGACGCATGACGCCCTGGAAGCCCTTGCCCTTCGAGGTGCCGGTCACATCGACCTTTTTCACCTCGGCGAAAGCCGCAACCGTCTGCGTGTCGCCCACCGCGTACTCTGCGGCGTTCTCGACGCGCACCTCGCGCAGATAGCGCTTCGGATCAGCGCCCTGCTTTGCGAAATGCCCCGCCATCGGCTTGTTCACCTTCTGAGGCTTGATGGCGCCAAAGCCAAGCTGAACCGCCTCGTAACCGTCGGTGTCTTTCGTCTTGATTTGGCAGACCGTGTTCGGCTCCGCCTGAATGACGGTGATGGGAATCACCTTATCGTCTTCGGAAAAGATCTGCGTCATGCCGATCTTTTTTCCGTAGATCGCGTTAATCACAGCACCTCACCCCTTACAGCTTGATCTCGATGTCGACGCCGGCAGGAAGATCGAGACGCATGAGGGAATCGACCGTGTTC
>CANQTB010000174.1 GCA_947626665.1 uncultured Eggerthellaceae bacterium | reverse complement strand
ATCCTTAAACCTCTTTGCCGATGCCGTCGATCTCGGTCTTTTCGAGCGCCTCGGCAGCAGGCTCATAAACAGTCGTCACGTCGTCCATGGCAAGGGCCTTCTTCTGTGCGCCTGCGCTTGCATCCAGCCCGCGCTCCCCCGCCGCAAACATGCCGTCTTTTGTTGCCTTTTCATAGGCCTTGTCATGCTTTTCCTGAACTTGCTCTTTGTAGGTTTCAGCCATGTCTGTCACATCCTTTTCTTGAAAATCCGAAGACGTGCTCACGATGCCCGGCACAAAGCAGGCATTCTCATCGAGATCGCTGACAAAGCGCGCAATGAGTCGAACCGCGTTGCTCAAATCGTTCAAGCAGACGACCTCCGTCGGCGTGTGCATATAACGCAAAGGCACCGAGATGAGCCCACAGGGGATGCCGCCGCGCGTCACCTGAATTGCGCGCGCGTCAGTGCCCGTGACGCCCGGTTCCGCTTCGATCTGATAGGGAATACCCTCGCGCACCGCAGCGGCAACCAAACGGTCGAACACGACCGGATTGATGTTGGGCCCCCGGGCGATCACGGGGCCACCGCCGCAGACGATGTTGCCGTATTTGGTTTTCTCGATTCCGGGGTAATCGGTGGCATGGGTGACGTCGAAGGCGATCGCGACATCGGGGCACACACTATAAGCGCTTGTCATCGCCCCGCGCGTGCCGATTTCCTCCTGCGTGGTCGCCGCGATGATGAAATCTCCCTTGTTCGAACGTCCGCCGACGCCCGAGGGTGTCTTAGCTCCCGCCGCGCCTTCCATGCCGGGCTTGCCCTTCGCGAGCTTCTCCATCACACGCATGGCCACCCACACGCCGCATTTGTCGTCGAAAGCGCGCGAAACGGCCATTTTGTCGCCGAATTCCTCGAAGCCCACACCAAAGGTGATCTCGTCGCCGATACGCACGAGCTTTTTCACCTCATCACCCGGAAGACCCAGATCGATCACCATTTTGTCAAGCGGCGTCACCGTCTTGCGCTCATCGGCATCAATCAGATGGATGGGCTTGCGCCCTACAACGCCCCGCAGGGTCTTGCTTTGCGTATGGACATCCACACGCATTCCCGGAAGGATGGCCGCATCCACGCCGCCAACAGCTGAAACACTCAAAAATCCCTCGTCGCTGATGTAAGTGACCATAAGCCCGACTTCGTCCATGTGCGCAGCGAGCATCACCGCCGGCACCGCATCGCGATTTGAGCCGTTCAATCGTATTTGCACCGACCCCATTGAATCGGTGGCGATTTCGTCGGCAATCGGTGCCAAATGGTTTCTCACGATATTCGCCGCAGCCACCTCGCAGCCGGTCGGCGAGGGCGCCTCGAGAAGCGCTTTGAGTAATGCTACATGCTTTTGTTTCAAGAACTCATCCTCCTTGTGTGGTTGTCCTTGTGTGGTTGCGGCCTTCCCGATTGCGGAAAGGCCGTTGCGTAACGTGGTTCTTATGCGTTGCTCGTCCCCATTTCATGGTTCACCCTATATTAGATGATATTGGCTAATTGGTGTTGCCTCCATCGGTGATGGCAGCATCTTCATAAGCGGTGATTTCCGAATCGTAGGGCGTGATGGCCTCGGTGCCGCCATGGCGCACAAACTCGCAGGTATCGACGGATATCTGGCCCGGATACGACTGTGCGATTTGCGTAAACGTGGCTTTCACGATATCGCCGGGCTGCAGGTCGGCAAGCGGAATCTTCTCACCGTTTTCACCGATGACGCCATCGGCGATATGCATGACGAGGATTTGCGGAACGTCGCCAAGCGTGACGCCCCAGAGCGCGTTTTCGTCGAAAAGATCATCCTCGATGCCCAGATAGGAAAACGGAATATAGACCAGCTCGTGAGTATCGGCATCTTCGGCTGCGGCATTGCCGGCATCTTCGCCGGCCGTTGCGTTCTGATCGTTGGCAGCGCCCGCATTGCCTTCGTTCGCGCAGCCCGCGAGCAAGAGCGCGCACAGCGCGAACGCAACGACCACGACAAAGGTGAACAGGCGAACGTGGAAGCTCATCGCCTTTTGCGCATCGGCTGCCGCAGCCTGCGCCTCCGCATCGGCCATAGGATTGTAGGCGACGTCGCGGCTAAAAGCCTCTTCAGCGGTCATTCTCTGCATATCGTTCGCTTTCATCGCGGGTCCTTTCTCGCGAATCTTTCATGTGGTGTTCCCTATGGCGCTCCGTATGGCGTCCCGTGAAACGTTCCACTTGGCATTCCATCTGGTGTTCGCAGCCTGCGAGATCCGGGCTCTGCCAGCGCTCGTCGGTGCGTTTCGCACCGTATTGCTCGTCATCACGTGCTTGCGCACGGCGGTCTCCAGCGGAGTCCTCGCAGCCTGCGAACTGGTGAGCATGATACGCGCGCTGGCTGTTTCGCATGATCGCACGGCCCATCTGTACCTAAGCTGTGAACCGAATGCGCTATGATGATGCCGAATCGAAAGAAAGAGGTTGAAATGGAAGCCTACAAACAAGAGTTCATCGAGTTCATGATCGAAAGCGACGTGCTGAAATTCGGGGAGTTCACGCTGAAGAGCGGGCGCATTTCGCCGTTTTTCATGAATGCGGGAGCCTATGTGACAGGCGATCAGCTCCATCGGCTGGGGCTTTACTATGCGCAGGCGATCAACGCGCAGTTCGGGCTCGATTTCGACGTGGTGTTCGGGCCGGCCTACAAGGGCATTCCGCTCGCAGTCATCACGACGATGGCGCTCCATGAGCTATATGGCAAAGAGGCGCGTTATTGTTCGAACCGCAAGGAGGCGAAGGACCACGGAGATGCCGGCATCCTGCTCGGCAGCGCGCTTGCGGATGGCGATCGCGTGGTGATGGTGGAGGATGTGACGACCTCAGGCAAGTCGATCGAGGAGACCTATCCGATCTTGCGCGCGCAGGCCGACGTGGAAGTTGTTGGCCTCATGGTTTCCTTGAACCGGATGGAAGTCGGCAAGGGCGGCGAGAAGTTGGCGCTTGACGAGGTGAGCGAGCGCTACGGCTTCCCGACGGCGGCTATTGTGTCGATGGATGAAGTCATCGAATGCCTTTGGAACCAGCCAGTTCGCGTCGCGTGGGAAAACGCGCCGGCTGGTGAATGTGTAGATGGCGCGGCAGAAACGCGCGTGGTGATTGACGATAACATCAAAGCGGCACTTGACGACTATTACGCAAGGTACGGCGTGCATTAGGTTGCCGGACTTGCAACGTGCCGTGCGTTTGGCTGTTGGAGTGGCCCGTCTCATCCAATGGGGCTCAGCCTCGAAGTGCACGGTAGCCGAACAAGTACGGAGAGCATAGGGCTTTCCTTCTTGCGGCGCGGGGCGGCAACGGCTAAAATAAGCAAACGTCGCGTGCGCGGCATACCTATTCGGTCGCTTGGCTCAGCGGGAGAGCATCGCCTTCACACGGCGGGGGTCACTGGTTCAAATCCAGTAGCGACCACCACAATGATCAGGGGAAACGCGAAGTTTCCCCTTTTTCGTTGGCTAAAACGTGTGCGAAAGTGTGCGATCTCCAAGTTATCCACACTCTTCGATGGCCTTAAATTCGGCTTCCATCTCTCGCCGAATCAGCGACTTCACGAAGCCAGCCTTGTTCTCTTTGGTCGAAAGATAATCCCACAGCTCCATCTCGTTGGGCGAAAAGGCAACGATAAACTGCTTCATCTTCTTGTTGTACTTCAGCTTCGCTCTGCGCTGCGCTGGTGTATCAGGCATCTCGCTCCTCTTT
>CANQTB010000173.1 GCA_947626665.1 uncultured Eggerthellaceae bacterium | reverse complement strand
AATCCAGCGTAAAGAGCTGCGGCCCGACAAGCACCACGACGCCGAAAAGCGCAAACGTCAACGGAACCGAAAGGCGCAAACGGATCGATTCGGAGACCATGATCATAAGAAGCAACATTTCCACGCCATGCTCCGAGGCGACGAGAATACGCTTTGCCGTGAGAACCACGACTCCCGCAGGATCCCCGAGCGTGATGATGAGCAACCCCGCCATGTAAAGGAGGGCGATTCCCACGATCGCGTAGATGTAGGTAGAAAGCGCTGAGCCGTTCCGCACAAGAGCAGAGGTAATGACTGCGACGATGAAGAGACCGACGAAAACCGTGAAAAGCTGTGGCCCGACATCCAGCATTCCGATATTCATGATTCCCGCGCCAGCCGCCGTGAATAGACGGACGGAAACGACGCCAAAATAGATGAACACGATACAGAGGATGATGACGCCCCACGGAAGGGCCTTGGGCAAGGCCGACAACGTGGCAGGCGCTTGCGTTGCCGCCCGAATTTGCGAAGCTTGTGCTTCATCGCTTTCACGGAAGAGGGCGAAACAAAGCGCGGAAACAAGCGGACAGAGCGCCACGACGATATTTAGAACCGATGCGCCACACATAATGAGGACAAACCACAGGCAGCTAAAGAAGATGTATGAGGCGCCGATCAGAAGTAGAGCTCTTTTCGCAGGCAGGAGACAAATACGGCGCAACCACAAAACGAACAGCGTGCCGACGTATACCGCTATGACCGCCAGTACGAGCAATTTTCCTACGGCATTGCCTGATGCATCAGGAATTAGCACGATGAAGAAGCTTGCCACCATACCCAAAATGCCCGCGATCAAGGCAAACAACGGCGCTTTCTCAAAGAATTTCGGGAAATACCGCCCCACTACCATAAAGAAGAGAAACACCGCGATAAGACACAGCGCATAGGTGGTATGCAGAGCGACGATCGCTTCCAAATCGAAGGCGCGAAATGCGGAGGAAAGCGAAGCCGGATAATAGGGAGAGATCTGGAAGGAGCACCACAGAACACCGAACCCGCGAATCAGGAGCACATCGTTTTTGGTGAATTTACGCGGCGTCTGCACATCCATAATACGGCGATTATATCATCCTCGTACCGCCATAAGAGGCCGTCGATTTGGAGGTGCGGCACCTTGTCAGCACCTTTAAGGTTTTTCGCTTTGAACTTATCCCCTACAATATGAACGTTATGGCTGACATCACTTCGCAAAGCAAAACACGTCTCCCTTGGATCGATATCGCCAAAGGTATCGCCATCATTCTTGTCATCATCGGGCACACGATCGGTTTTGGCTTGGCGCGCGACATGATTTTCACCTTCCACATGCCGCTGTTCTTCATCTTGGCCGGCTATACGTTCCGCACGAAACCCATGGGCGAAACCGTTCGCACCTCCGCGAAGCGGCTGCTTTTGCCCTATGTCCTCATTTTCCTGATCTGGTATGTGTGCGTGTGGTTCTTCCAAGACGGTGAAGCGTTTTCGCTTCACTCGCTTGAGCAACTCGTCGGCCGCTTTGTGTTCGCGTCGGGCGTGGCCATTCCCCTTCTCCCCTTTGAGGCGGTGGGTATGGCATGGTTCTTGGTTTGCCTGTTCTTCTCTCGCATCATCCTGAACTTCTTCATGAGCATTTTCGAAAAACGCAACATCGGCATTTTCGTACAGCTTATCGTGTTCGCCGCTATGGCCGTCCTCGGCATCTTCATCGGGTCGCGGCAGTGGTATCTGCCTTTCAGCTTCGATGTTGCCCTCGTTGCGACAGCCTTCATGTGGGTCGGCTACATCGCGAAGAAATATCACTTCATGGATGGTATCGGGAAAACGTGGTGGGTCGCCCTTATCGCTTTAGCTTTGTATGCCCTTGCCGTGGAGTTCAGCAACCTCGAGCTCTCGGCACGCGTTTTCGAAGCTCCCCTCCTTGCTTTCGTCGGTGCTATCGCCGGCACGCTTTTCTGCTGCCGCATCTCCATGCTCATCCAAGATCGCGTGAAGTTCGTGAACACCTACCTTGCCTTCATGGGAAGAAACTCGATGCTGATCTATTGCTTCCACGCACTTGACTGGTTTGTCCCGTGGCAAACGTTGGCCGCCTTAGAGAATGTGCCCTTCGGACACTTCATCGCCGGCGTGGTTCGCGTGTTGTACGCCACTCTGCTCACGCTCTTAGTAAAGCGGGTCTAAACGGTAGCGCCTCTTAGGTGCGCTACGTTTTCAGCCTTTCCTCGCCGCAGAAACTGCCGCATTTCCATCGCACCACCTCGCTCTGAATCGCCCCAAAACAGTTGCGCCGCCCGAAAGAGCGGCGCAACGTTGCAATTGATGTAAGCAGAAGCTAGTGCGCGAGATCAGCCGTGTTCACCCGTCCGCGGAACGTGCGGTAGATGACAAAGTGATAGATGAGCACGAGCGGAAGCCCGATGCAAAGGAAGATCGTCATCCACATGAGCGAAAGCTCAGAAGAAGCAGCATTGGCGATCGTGATCGATTCGCCCGCCGTCGCGACGACCAAGTTCGGGAACATCGAGAACGCGAGCAAGAACACCAAGCAAATCGCACAAAGCGATTGCAAAAGGAACGCCCAAAGGTCGTTGCCCTTTTTGCCGAGCACCATCGATACGATGATCGCTACCACAAACACAATCGCGAGCAGATAGCGCAGGATGGAGAACTCGGGGGCCATATCCGGCGATACGAAAAAGTGCGCATAGGCCGAAACCGCTGCGAAAAGCACGAGTGTTATCACCTGAAGCGGAATGCGCAGGCCGCTTGCGCGTTTCTGCAGATCGGAGGGTAGGGGCGCCTTCAGCGCCGCCCACGCGGCTCCGGCGCAGAGCATCATGAACAGGCCGAGTAAGCCGGTGAGCAGCGTAAACGGCGAGATGAGTCCTAAAAGCGGAATGCCAATGTAGTCGCCAGCGGCGTTCATCGGAATGCCCTGATAAATGTTGCCAACCGCAACGCCCATCAAAAGCGCGGGAAGCAGCGAACCGATGACGAAGCACCAATACCAGAAACCGCTCCATTTAGGATCGCCCGCGCCGAACTCAAACGACACGGCACGCACGATCAGACCGAAGAGCACGAGCATGATCGCAAGATAGAAGCCCGAGAACGTGGTGGCGTAAGCGTCGGGGAATGCCGCGAATAAGGCACCACCCGCCGTTAAGAGCCACACTTCGTTTCCGTCCCAGATAGGGCCGATCGAGCGACGCAAAACGGCACGCTCTTCATCGTTTTTCGCCATAAACGGAGAAAGGACGGCGAGACCGAGGTCGAACCCATCGAGAACGAAATAGCCCGCGATCAAGAGAAAGATGAGGAAATACCAGAGGATTTCAAAGAATGTGAGCTCCACGGCTACTCACCTCCCTTCGCAGTTGCGTCATCCGTAACAGCGGCCTTCACCTCGCCTGAGGCGGCATTTGCGACTTCCGAAGTTGAAGCCACCTCAACAACCGCGGCATCGTTTGAGGTCGCAGCATTGGGAATGACGGAAGCCATCGCCGCATCGCCAGCCACAGCACCTGCGCCAGCAACCGCGGGAAGCGGTTCGGCGACGGGGCCCTCTTTGATGAACCGCGCGATGACGCGCGCCCAGCCGACGAGCAAGATCACGTACACCACGAGGAACAGCGCCAACGTCACAAGAAGCTCTGGCGCCGAAAGCGACATCGAAATGGCGTCCTTCGTTAGAAGCACCACACCATCGGGGCCAGTCACCGAAGGATACACAACCCACGGTTGG
>CANQTB010000172.1 GCA_947626665.1 uncultured Eggerthellaceae bacterium | reverse complement strand
ATGATGCTGTGCCTGCTCGCGATCATCGGCGTGCTCGTCGTCCGCAGCGTGACGCTTCCCGGTGCCGAGGCGGGCATCGTGTTTTACCTCGCACCCGATTTCTCGAAGATATTCGCTAGTCCCGATACGTTCTTCGATGCCGCCTATGCGGCAATGGGCCAAGCGTTCTTCACGCTTTCGATCGGCATGGGATCGATGGAGATCTTCGGCAGCTATATCGACAAGAAGCGCTCATTGATGGGCGAGGCCGCGACGATCGCCACCCTCGACACCGGCGTGGCGCTTGCCACCGGATTCATCATCTTCCCCGCCTGCTTCGCCCTCGGCGTGATGCCGGATTCCGGCCCCGGTCTCGTGTTCGTCACGCTTCCCGGCGTCTTCGAGAATATGTGGCTCGGCGAGCTTTGGGGAACGCTCTTCTTCGTCTTCATGAGCTTCGCGGCGCTCTCCACGGTCATCGCCGTTTTCGAAGGCATCTTGAGCTTCGGCATGGACCAGTGGGGATGGACGCGCCAAAAGGCCGTCGTGGTGAACCTCATCGCCATCCCGCTGCTCTCGCTTCCGTGCGCGCTCGGCTTCAACGTGCTTTCCGACGTGGTGCTTCCGGGCGTCGGGAACATCCAGTCGATCGAGGACTTCCTCGTGTCGAACAACATCCTGCCCCTCGGCTCTCTCGTGTTCGTGTTCTTCTGCGTGAGCAAACGCGGCTGGGGTTGGAAGAACTACCTCGCTGAGGCGAACGCGGGCAAAGGCGTCAAGTTCCCCTCGTGGCTGAAGGGCTGGATGATGGTGGGCGTGCCCATCCTCGTCATCGTCATCCTCGTGATGGGGTGGCTGCCGATCCTCCAGACGTGGTTCGGCCTCGCGTAGCAGAGCTCCCTTCCCTTGGCTATGGTTTAAGGGGCGCCGGATGCGCAGCGCTCTGCGCATCCGCCTGCGCTTCGGGTCTATCTTCCGTCCTATTCTCGGGCTGGCTCTCGGGTTTGTCGATGGCGTCGGCGGTGGGTCTTTGCAGTTGCGTCACGATCCAGCGCATGAGCGAACGCGGGGCGACGCGCGTGAAGAGTACCGACGCTTTCGGCAGGATGCCGGGAACGCATTGCGTCTTGTTCGCCTTGAGGGCCGCATAGCCCGCCTTCGCCACCAGCGAGGCAGGCACGCCGATGGCGTTGAGAACGGCGCTCTGCTTGAATCCCGCCGTGCCCCAGAAGTCCGTGCGCACGGGGCCGGGGCAGAGGGCGCACACATGCACGCCGTGGGGGTTCAGCTCGGTGTGCAGCGCTTGGGTGAACGACTGCACATAGGCTTTCGAGGCATAGTAGGTGGCCATATAGGGGCCGGGCATGAAGGCGGCGATGGAAGCGACGTTCAAGATTTCCCCTGCGCCGCGATCGGCCATGCGCTTGCCGAAGCGATAGGAAAGCTCGGTCAGCACGCCGATGTTTACGGCGATCAGCGCCTCCTGCCGTTTCCAGTCGCTTTCGCTGAAGCGTCCCGCGACGGCGAAACCCGCGTCGTTGACGAGCGCATCCAGCTGGATGCCTGTGGCGTCGAACGCCTCGACCAAGGCGCTGGCGGCTCCGGGCGCCGAAAGATCCTGCGAGATGGTGTGTACCTCGATGCCGAACTCCGCTTTCAGCTTGTCGGCGGCATCATCAAGTTTCTTCTGATTGTGGGCGACGAGGATGACGTTGTAGCCATCGCCGGCAAAGCAGCGCGCCAGCTCGAAGCCGATTCCGCCGGACCCACCTGTCACCATGACCGTCTTCGCCATAGGAAGCTCCTTCTCGTCGGGACGTCTCGTCGGGACGAAATCCCGTCTCAGGTTTAGTTCTTCAGCGAATTGAGCGGGGCGGGGAACCTTCCGCCACGATGTGCGAAGACCTCTCCCGCGAAGGCGTTCACCGGCATCACCGGCGCAGCGCCGAGCAATCCGCCGAAGTCCAGTCTATCGCCAACGGTTTTCCCGATTGCCGGAATGAGGCGCACTGCCGTCGTTTTGTTATTTATCATGCCGATCGCACACTCGTCAGCGATGATGCCGGTGATCGTCTCGACGGTGGTATCGCCGGGAATCGCGATCATGTCGAGGCCGACGGAGCAGACGCTCGTCATCGCCTCGAGCTTCTCCAAATGCAGCGCTCCGCATTCGGCCGCGCGGATCATGCCGGCGTCCTCCGACACGGGAATGAAGGCGCCCGAAAGCCCGCCGATGGAAGACGAGGCCATCACACCGCCTTTCTTCACGGCATCGTTCAAGAGCGCAAGCGCGGCGGTGGTGCCCGGGCCTCCGCAGCAGCCGACGCCGATCGCCTCGAGGATCTCGGCAACCGAATCACCCTCCGCGGGGGTGGGGGCGAGGGAAAGGTCGATGATGCCCATGCTCACGCCCAGGCGACACGAGGCCTCGCGCGCCATCAGCTCGCCGGCACGGGTGATTTTGAAGGCCGTCGATTTGATGGCCTCGGCGACGGTGGTGAGGTCGGCGTCTTGGGGAAGGTTCGCAAGCACGGCGCGGACGACCCCGGGTCCGGAAACCCCCACATTGACCACCGTATCGGCCTCGCCAGCGCCATGGAAGGCGCCCGCCATGAAGGGATTGTCCTCAACGGCGTTACAGAACACGACAAGTTTTCCCGCACCGATGCAATCGCGGTCAGCCGTCGCTGTGGCGGTGTCGACGATGGTTTGCGCCATCGTCGCGATGGCATCCATGTTGAGCCCCGCCCGCGTGGTGCCCACGTTCACCGAGGAGCACACGCGGTCGGTTTCGGAAAGCGCCGAGGGGATGGACGCCATGAGCTTTTCGTCGGATGCGGTCGCGCCCTTATGAACGAGGGCAGAAAAACCTCCGACGAAATCGACGCCGACTTCGCGGCCGGCGCGATCCATTGCGCAGGCCACCGGCGTGAGGTCATGTTCCCCTACCGCGCCGCATATTTGGGCGATCGGCGTGACTGAAAGCCGCCTGTTCACGATGGGAATGCCGTATTCCCGCTCAAGCTGCTCGGCGGTGGGGACAAGCTGCTCGGCGGTGCGCGTCAGGTGGTCGTAGACCTTCTGCGCCACACGATCCACCGAGGTGTCGGTGCAGCCCCCGAGATTGATGCCCAGCGTGATCGTGCGGATGTCGAGGTGCTGCTTGCCCACCATGGCAAGCGTTTCGGATATTTCTTCAGGGGTTATCTGCATGGCGCCCTCTCTAAAACTCTGCGTCTTTCCGATTTCAGTGCTTCGATTTCGATGTTTCTCTTTCGTGCTTCGGTAAAGGATAGCAAGAAACGCCCTCTGCGACTCCCTTGATTCTCGTAAAGGCAGGGCGGCCTCTCTACATCGGGGAGGTTTTCTCGAATAGTTGAGGGCACTACATGGTTAAAAGAAGCGTCAAGCGTCGTTCGATCGGGCGCGTTCTGCTTCTTTTCGAGCAGCGATGGCGAATGCCATGAAGTAACGCTCAAGGCTTTCAGCGTCAGTATCGAATGTGCCATCGAAGAACAATCGCGAAAACTCGTCCCGTGCTAAGAGCACTTCTCTCAACCTCGGGGAGTGTTGTTTCGCTAAGCATTCGATCGTTGCATCGAAAAGATCGTAGGCGCGATCCATCGCGCCTTGCAAGCGCTTCTCGTTTCCGTTGCGGTAATAATTGATCGCGCGGCCCACCTCAGCGCCGATGTTGCCCATTTGATCGAAAATGCTCCGCTTGGCCCAGCTCTCTCTGTCGATTCGATAGCTACTCATAAACCACGCTCATAACGGCTCCATTGGCTTATC
>CANQTB010000171.1 GCA_947626665.1 uncultured Eggerthellaceae bacterium | reverse complement strand
ATGAATGCGTTGCCTGCGGCGCCGCCATCCAAGGCGCAACGCTGAGCAATGCGGCGGGTGCCATCGTGCCGCGTGGCGGCGAGTTGCTTCTTCTGGATGTGATTCCTATCTCGTTCGCCATCGAAACGGTTGGCGGCGTGGCAACGCGCGTGATCGAGCGCAACTCCACCCTGCCGATCCACTATTCCCAAATCTTCACCACAGCAGCGCCTTTCCAAACAAAGGTGGAAATCCATGTGCTTCAGGGCGAGCGCCCTATGGCACGCGACAACAAGACCATCGGGAAATTCCAGCTGAAGGGCATCAGGCGCGCTCCTGCCGGCGTTCCGCAAATCGATGTGCATTTCGATATCGATACGAACGGCATCCTCACGGTTTCCGCGAAAGACCTTGGCACGGGCAACGAGCAGTCCATCACCATCACCGACTCCGAGCGCATGACCGATGCGGAGATTCAGGCCGCGATCGCCGACGCCGAGCAATATGCTGCCGAGGACAACGCGCGCCGCGCGGCGTTCGAGGTGCGCGAGGATGCGCAACGCGCCATCAATGAGGCGGAAAATCTCATCAATGAGCAGGGCAAATCGATGGACAAGCTGATCAAGAAGAACCTTCGCAGCCAAATCGGGCAGGTTCAACGGCTGCTTTCGAAGAAGGCCGAGAAGATGACCGACGCCGACCGCGACGCCTTGGCAGCGGCAAGCGCCGCACTGAGAGCGCAAACCGGACAGGCGAGCTTCGGGGCTTCATAGGAGCCTTCCCGATAGGCGAGAGAAGAGCGATAACGCACGTGCAGGCGAATCCCGATGCAGGGTGAAGGCCGATAAGCATCTGACGAAAGAGGAAAGCACATCATGTATGACGGAATGCCACAACCGGGAAGAAACGATCTTTGCTGGTGTGGGAGCGGGAAGAAATACAAGAAATGCCATCTGGAAACCGACGAGCGACTTCAGGCGCTGTTCGAGGCGGGCGAAGAGGTGCCCGCGCGCTCGCTTTTGAAAACCCCCGAGGACATCGAGGGAGTTCGTCGCAGCGCCGAGGTGAACATCGGCGTGCTCGATTACGTGACGCCGCTTATTGCGCCGGATATCACCACCGAGCAGATCGACAAGTGGGTATACCTCTACACCACGGAGCACGGGGCCATTCCCGCTCCGCTTCATTACGAAGGCTTTCCCAAAAGCGTGTGCACCTCGGTGAATAACGAGGTGTGCCATGGCATCCCGAGCGAACACGTCGTGTTGCACGAGGGCGACATCGTGAACGTCGATTGTTCGACGATCAAAGACGGCTACTTCTCGGATTCCTCGCGGATGTTTTGCGTTGGTGAGGTGAGCGACGAGGCGCGCGAGCTTGTCGAGGTGACGAAACAGGCCATGGAGGCAGGATTTAAAGCGGTCGTGCCATGGGGACACCTCGGCGATGTGGCTGCGGCCGTACAGGAAGTCACCAAAGCGCACGGTTTCAGCGTCGTCCGCGAATACGGCGGCCACGGCATCGGGCACGAGTTCCACGAAGATCCTTTTGTGAGCTTCGTCGCCCAAGCAAACACCGGTATCATCATGGCACCGGGGCTGATGTTCACCATCGAGCCTATGGTGAATAAGGGCGGGGCAGCCATCGATATGACCGATCCCAATGGCTGGACAGTACGCACAGCCGACGGTTCCCTTTCCGCACAATGGGAGATTCAGGTGGTGGTCACGGAGAACGGGCCGCTCGTCTTAAGTTGGTAGGCGAGCCGACGGATAGACAGACTGGTGGAGAAGCGGGCTGGTCTATTGGCAGGGAGGCGGATAAGCGGGCTGGCGGATAGGGAGGCTCGCAGATAGGCAGGGAGGCAGGGCGATCGCTATGGCGAACACACGTGATCACGATATCGAAATCCTTCGAGAGTGGATAAACGACTGCCCACCATACGGCATGGTCTTCTTCGGAGGCGCCGGCGTTTCCACCGAAAGCGGCATTCCCGATTTTCGTGGAACCAATGGCATCTATACCAAGCCCGCACCGAAACAATACCCCTACCCTCCCGAGGTGATGATCAGCCGCAGTTTCTTCGATCGGCACCCCGAAATGTTCTTCGACTATTACTGCGACGAAATGCTTCGGCGCGACGCCCTCCCCAACGAAGCGCACGTAAAGCTCGCTCAGCTCGAACGCGAAGGAAAGCTTACCGCCGTCATCACGCAGAACGTCGACGGCCTTCATCAGGATGCCGGCAGCATCAACGTGCTGGAACTGCATGGCGGCATCCATCGCAACATTTGCATGCAATGCAGCAAGGAGTACACGCTCGACGAGATGCTTGAGGCGCGCAAGCTCTCTGCCGACGGCGTGCCGCGCTGCGAGTGCGGAGGAATTATCAAGCCCGACATGGTGCTTTACGAAGAGCCGCTCGATAGTTCAGTCATGCGTGCCGCTGTCGATGCGATACGTGCCGCCCATTTGCTGCTTGTGGCGGGAACCTCGCTTGCTGTGTATCCGGCTGCGGGCCTCATCGATTACTTCCAAGGCGAACATCTTGTGATCGTGAATCGCACACCCACCCCGTATGACCGCCACGCCGATCTCTGCATTGCCACCTCTATCGGCGATGTCCTCCGCTCCGCCGTTCCTCCTCAGTAGCGGCGATCTTGAGCGGCAATTTTACGATCGCTCCGAAGACATCGAAGCTGCGCGGCGTTGGGCTGTGTTGCGCCGCGCCTCATGGTGATGGGCCATGTCGTGATGCGCTGTGTCGTGATTGCGCTGTGTCGTGATTGCGCAGTGCGGCGTTCTCGTGATCATCGGGCGCTTCCCGTGTGTGGGAAGCGCCCGATTCGTTTGCTTCTGCCGCCTGCGCGGCTTTGCGTTGTCGCCTCGCGGTGACTATATGGCCGCCCTGCCTCGGAGCTTGCGCGGCAGGGCGGATTTCCTTAGCGCAGGCGCGGGCCGCGGGGGATGGTGAAGCCCCTGAAGCCTGAGCTTTGCGGGCCGCGCGGGATGGTGAAGACCGCCTGCCGCCTGCTCCTTGCGACCTGGCGGAGGCGCGGGGCGGAGGCGCCCCCTGCGGAGGCCGCCCTGCCCGCTCCCGCGGGTGCGGTGAAGAAGGCGCGCCTGCCGGAGATCACGGCCACCGCGCCGGCGATGAGCGCCATGAGCGCGGCGGGCCAGGGGTTGGTATGGTCGCCCGTCGAGGCGAGGGGCGGCGTGTTGCCCGGGCCGCTGGGGTTCTCGCCCGGGCCGCTGGGCGTGAGCGGGTTCTCGGGCTCCTCGGTGGGAGTCCACGGGCCGTCCCCGACCTTCACGAACGCCTGGTCGTCGATGAGCATGTCATCGAGCGCGCTCTCGTTCACGGTCACGGTGAGGTAGACCGAGCCTGTGGCGCCTGGCGCCACGTTGGGTATCGTCCAGGTGACGGTCCCCTGCCATTCATAGGGCCTGGTGAGCTGGCATTCCTCGGAAGGAAGCTTAGTTGTATACGGATCCCATGTGATGGCATATCCCATATAAGCACCCTGCCCCATAAATGTCATCGACGGCGCATAAAGTGTAAGGTCGGTGCCATCGGTTGTGGGAATCGTCGCACTCACAAAGTCAACGCCGGTATCGAGCGGATCGGCGATCATGATCGTCTGCGGGCTTGAGGTGGTGTTTTGGTAGGTGATCTCATAGGTGATCGTATCTCCCACCGAAACAATCTTTCCATCTCCCGGTGTGATCTCGGTCTTATGCGGGCCGCCTAAGGGGTTCTCGGGCTCTTCGGTCGGGAACCACTGGTTGCCCCAGCCGACGAGCGCCTGGTCCTTCACGAT
>CANQTB010000170.1 GCA_947626665.1 uncultured Eggerthellaceae bacterium | reverse complement strand
ACTTGGCAGGTCTCTCATAAACGTAATACAGAGAGAATCTGTCCCGAGGATGCCAGAAACGGAATCGCTGCTGCGCGGCTTCAGTTTGATCGAATGGTCATTGAACCGGCGCTGCAGAACTTGCCCCCGTCTCTCATCACCTATTTGCTTGCGATGTCTATTGATGAGGGCGCACCAAGCAAGACCGGCGCGATAGCGCAAAGGCTGGATCGCGATCTGACAGAACTCAGCTCATATCGAAGCCGGCTTATTAAGGAAAACATCATCGAATCACGTGCTCGCGGTGAAGTTAACTTTGTGGTTCCCTATATGGCTCAGTATCTGAACGCCCATCGCGAAAACCTCATCGATGAGATGGGCTTCTAAGGCATTGAGATGGATGCTAGAGAGATTCGCCTCCCGCCCCAAGACGATCGAAGAGATGCTGCATCCGACTGTCGAGATTGGCGGCTTCTTCGGAAAGCGCAAGAAGCTCGTTTGACAAGAGGGCGATCTCATCCTCGGTGTGGCTTTTCTTATAGCGCAGTTGGTGTTCGAGCGCTGCCCAGAAATTCATCGAGATCGTACGCAGCTGCACTTCGACTTTTACCGGTCGTTTTTCATGCTGCAAGAAAATCGGGACTTCGATTATGAGATGGAGGCTTCGGTATCCGCTCGGCTTGGGGTTGGCAATGTAGTCGCGGCGTTCAATGAGGGTAACGTCGTCTTGCGCAAGCAGCGATTCTGCGAGGGCGAATATGTCGCTGGGGAACGAACAGATCACCCGCACGCCCGCCACGTCGAATATATTCTGCTCGATAGATTCAAGGGTAATGGGAAAGCCCTTACGGACCATTTTTCGCACAAGGCTCTCTGTGCTTTTTATCCGCGTCTGTATCGATTCGATGGGAAGGCGATCATGGCGCAAGCTGAACTCGGAAGCGAGCACGCGGAATTTGGTCTCCACCTCCATTATCGCGCATTCGTAATACGTCATGAGCCTTTGGAAAGGCGCGATATTCGATTCGAGCATCGCCGTGAATTCTTCGTTATTCAAGAGGTCGGCAAAGTTGTGCCCGTCTGGCAGGGTGGGTACCGTGTTCTTCTCCATGAGAACCTTTTCTTCGTCAAACTATCAGGTTGTCTAAGGATAACGTAAATTCCCGTTTCGACATCGTTGGTCATTCGGAATGCATAGCGCTTGCCCACGCATTAACGCGCGCATGAAGGCGATGGGCTCTCGCGGCGGATCGTCTAGGTGATGGGCTCCCAGTATGTATTAACGCACGCATGGAGGCAATAGGTCGCCCCGACCGACTTTATTGAAGCTCGTTCTCAAGAACGCAAAACCACATATAGGTGGGAACTTTCATCACGCCTTGGCCTTGCGAAAACGCCTCAAGTGCGTCAATGCGCAAAGTATTGAAGGAGAAGGAGTTCAAAATGCGGGGAATTGCGTGTCAGATATCAAGAGGGTCTGCCACAGGGCATGCGCTGTCATACATTTGGCACGGATCTAAATCGATGCAGGTGTAGGGGTCTCTCGAGCCGCTTACATCCCATGCGACAGCATCGTTCATTACTGTCAGGCGCTCACGGAAGAAGCTCGGATCGGCAAGTTGCGCGAACACACCGCCTTTTGCGATGAGGGGTTTTATGTCGGCCAACCGCACGGTTCCATCTGAAAAATATGCATACACGGTGAAGTCATCGCCGGGAACGGCTTGGACGACGGTTGCCAGATAGTTCATCGCCGACCTCCTTACATCAAAGGCGCAATTGGAACGAGCGGCTGTCCGGCTTTTGCCAGCTCCCAATTCTGCATAAGCTCATCCTTATGCATCTCAGACCATGCTAAAACAAACTTCAGCTGTCTGTTTGGAAGAGCTCCGCTGATAACACATCCGTTTTCTATGTCGAAAACCGCTTTTCTGCCAGCGTATTCCGCATGAAAATGGGGCGGATTGTGATCGTCGTAGTACATGGTTATACGGATGCCCAAAAACAAGGCTATTTCTGGCACAGTAGCCTCCTTCGAAGAACTCTTTGAAAGATTATACACTGTTGGGATTCATGACGCGGCCCGAGGCGTCATTGATGGATGCGTACACCTTGACGTCGTGAAGAACCAACGATTCATAGTCGTGAATCAATTTGCAGGTATTTCGTGAGACATTTTGCTGGTTCTGTCAGCCTTGGCTGATTGCTTGTTTGATTGTCAAATAGGAACACCATCTTGGCCGACTTTATTGAAGCTCGTTCTCAAGAACGCAAAACCACATATAGGTGGGAACTTTCATCACGCCTTGGCCTTGCGAAAACGCCTCAAGTGCGTCAATGCGCAAAGTACGAAAGTGTTCAAACTGCGGCAATGCGCAAAGTATTGAAGGAAAGGTTGATAGTCTCTGCAAAATGTCTCACAAAATCCCTGCAAATTGATTCACAAATATACTGCGAAATGATTCACGACCTGATAATATGGTGCTTTCAAAGGTGAAAGGGGCGATCAGATGAATAGCTATATTCCAAGATGCGTTGATGCGACCATGGAACGATTGCTCAAGATCTTCGGGGCAGTGCTTATACAGGGCCCGAAGTGGTGCGGCAAAACGACGACGGCGCGCAGAATGGCCGCTTCAGCGCTATCGCTCACCGATCCTCAGGGAGGGTTTGCCGCCCTCCGGACGGCAGAGCTTGATCCCTCTCAGGCGATAGCCGGCGAGACGCCGCGCCTCATAGACGAATGGCAAGAAGCTCCCAGCCTCTGGGACGCCGTACGCTACGAGTGCGACGTAAGGGGAGTCCCCGGTCAGTTTATTCTCACCGGTTCGGCGACTCCGAGAGACGATGCGGCTCCCATGCATAGCGGCGTCGGACGCATCGCGCGGGTGCGTATGGACACGATGACGCTCGCCGAACTCGGCGTCTCGACAAGCGCAGTATCGCTCGGCGCCCTTCTGCGCGGAAAAGCCGAGGTGTTCGGCAGCGGCAAAATCGGAGGGCTTGCCGATGTTGCCGATCTGGTTTGCAGGGGGGGCTGGCCGCAGACGGCAGGCATGTCGACAGCCGACGCGATGGAGGTCGCAATCGCCTACGTTGACGGCGTGTGCGAGTCCGACGTATCGCGCATTGACGGGGTGCGGAGAGACCCCGACAAAGTTCGCGCTGTCCTTAAATCACTCGCGCGCAATGAGTCAACGCTCGCAAGCGCCAAAGTGGTCGAAGACGACACGAAAGACGGTGTCTCAAAAAGCTCGACAGCGCGCTATCTCGACGTACTCAGGAGAATCAACGTCGTCGATGATGTCCCAGCATGGCACCCCGCCCTTCGCTCGCCGGTGAGACTCAGGGAGTCGTCGAAACGCCACCTTGCAGATTCTTCACTGGCAGTCGCTCTGCTCGGAGCAGATCCGGCATCGCTGGCCAACGATCCAAAGACGCTCGGCCTGCTCTTTGAATCGTTAGTTCTGCACGACCTCAAGGTGTATGCGTCCGTAAATGACGCCAAGCTCTTCCACTACCGCGATGCCAACGATCTCGAAGTCGATGGTATTGTGCAGGCACGTGACGGCTCATGGGTGGCTGTGGAGGTAAAACTTGGAGCTACGCAGGTGCCGGATGCCGTCAAGAATCTCCTTAGGCTCGAGCGCGTCATGGCATTGCATGGCGACAGGATGCCCACGGCCAAATGCGTCGTCGTCGGATACGGAACACCGGCGCATGTGACATCGGAAGGGGTCGCTGTCATACCAGTCGATACTCTGGGAGCGTAGGGCCTTAACCGAGACTCAGCAGCTCGTACATGGCAGGCGCTGTTCGGAAGAACAGCGCAAAGAAAATGGTGCGGGTGAAAGGACTTGAACCTTCACGAAGTTGCCCTCATACGGACCTGAACCGTACGCGTCTGCCAATTCCG
>CANQTB010000169.1 GCA_947626665.1 uncultured Eggerthellaceae bacterium | reverse complement strand
CCATAGCGGTACTCCTTTCTACAAAGAAGCGCCGCCCGGCATCGGACTTGCCAGCCTGAACATGGTAGCGCAGGAAGTGCATACATGCCAGCATTGTTGACACCCAAAAAATTTACGCCGTGTGGCAGCTGCGTATCACAGCGATGAGGGCAGTGCTGCATCTTGCTGCAAGAGACGGTTTCATAAGGAACGGGCAGGAGGACGCGCTGCAGGGGATGCGCGCATTGCGCATAAAGTGAAACCTGTGCGCATAATCATGAGATTATGCGCACAATTGGCAGATTATGCGTTTAAAGATAACTTTATGCACACAATTACAACTTTATTCGCACAAAGTTAAGATTATGCGCACAACTGTGAAATTGGGCGCGTTCTTGCTTGATTAAACGCACAAAGAGACGTTACGCACATCGGACAGTGCTTGATTCAATCTGCAGGGCGATAAACGAAAGCCCGACCCCTCCGTTCGCTGACAAGTTGCCCCTGTGCGGCAAGGTTTCTCAAGGCAAATTGAGCGGTGCTTTGCTTCATTCCAAGCTGGGCTGTGAGGTCTTTCACCGTTATCTCGCCCTGATGGCGACAGAGGTCAAGAATTGCCTCATGAGGAACGTGTGTGTAAGGCCGTTTCACGTTGAAGTTGATTGAAAGCGGCAGCTCAATATCAACTTTATCCGGCGCGTATGTTTCCTTAAGAAGGGGCGATTTCTTAAACTTCTCTTCCCAGGTTGAATAGATCTTCCTTAACCCACTGCCTGCACGATCAATAATTCCAATAAGTGAAAATATGCGTGCAAGTATGGGGTTACGGGTCTCGGTTATCCCTCCCGCAATAGCAACTTCTCTGCTGATAAGAAACGTTCCCGAATTGGAAACCAAAAGCCTATGAGGCTCTAAAATAACAGTGACAGCTGCGCTTGAACCATAATAGGCGTGAATCAAAGCGTTTGCGATTGCCTCGTGGATTGCATCGTTGATTTCGCTACGACTCGTATGCCGCATTCCGTTATCATTGAGGCCAAATGATTGGGGCAATGCTCGATCGATTCGCTGTGTGACATTGAGATAGAAATCAATGAGATTGCCGCTCCAGTCTCCGCTCATGGAGTCGAGCCGATCGTTCCACCGAACATCCGGATCAGTTTGCTCACGATAATCGAGATGGTAATCAGTGACAATTCGCAATATCTCAAACTCGTTGCCGAATGCCAAGAGCCCCGCTCTGGTTGGGTGGTATTCGCCATCACGACCACGGTCAATAGCACGTAAATGATAGAGAAAGTCCTCGTCATCGTCTCTTAGCCAAGGGTGAGAGGGCTTCTCATGAGCGAGAAGATTTCGGTAAGTCGCGATCGTTGAGCTATTGAAGGCCGACATATCAAAATCTTCAACAATGGCGTTATCGGCATTAGAGAGCGCATCGTGCTCCATTCGCGCCAGCTCATCGTCAGTGCAGCGATAATCTCCCTCACCTCGGCGAATCCAGGCGAGCTTGCGCTTTTCCTTCCGATCGTAGACCTCCACCGGTTTCATGCGGCGATCGGCACGAGGAACATCGATAACAACAAACCGTCGGTCATCGTCTTGCTGTATAGAAACACCGTCGGGAAACATGACGTCTCGTGATACTTTTCTCGTATCACGCACCGTGTCCCAAAATTCCTTTACGAGTGATTCCGGATCGATCACGCCATCGAAGGTATAGGACTTCTGGCCATCGTCATTATGATGCTCAGATACACCAAGTATGATCTGACCGCCTTCGGTATTGGAAAAGGCCGAATACGTTTCCCAAAGATTAGCTGGCAATCGAGTTTCAGCTTCTTTAAATTCAAGGGTTTGACCTTCAGTTTGATCTTTGTAATCGTTTATGAAGCCCATAGACATCCAATCTGCGAAGGGTCGTAATGGGTGCTGTTAAGTTTATAGGGAACAGTATAATCTAACCATTATGCACACAATTACAACTTTATTCGCACAAAGTTAAGATTATGCGCACAACTGTGAAATTGTGCGAATCGATGTTTTCAGATTTATGAAAGTAAAGCGGGCGATAGTGTAGCAGTGTCAGTTTTGGCTGCTGGTATATATGAAATGATTTTGTCTAATTACGATTAGACTAATTTAGATTAGGCAAAGCAAAATCGTGCTCGTTGGTTAAGTAGTCGTGGATGCTGTATGCGCAATTGCGAAACTGCGAATGCAGCAATAGGCCGTCTTTGCGATTAATGGCGGTTTCTTACAGAATGGCCGGGGGTATGGGAACAGAGCACGAAAGATGGTAGAATATGTGCTGGCAAAGCCCGATAGTGATTAAAGGCACGGGCGGCGCCGGTTTTTTAATTACGGGCGATAGCTGCTACTATCGCCCATCCCGTCTACCATCCGAATGTCGTTTTCGTGTCCGATGTCTTCGCACCTCCCGCCACAGCTCCAAAAAGAACAGGGCGATCGTTGCCAATGCTGCCAAGGCAGCTAGAACTCGTTCCACCATAGCGGTGCTCCTTTCCATACGAGCGCCGCCCGGCATCGGACTTGCCAGCCTGAACATGGTAGCGCAGGAAACGAAAGCTTGCCAGCATTGTTGGCAAACCCCTACAAGTCCAGTTCGGGTCTCTGAAAAAGGTTATTTAATGCTGGCTATGTTATTCGGTGGTGGTGGCTTCTGGAGCAGTAGAGCCATTCGGCTCGGAGTTCACGTTGCTGGCATCACCTGTGTTGCCAGCGCTCGCACTGTCCGCCTGAGAAGCAGAGTTCGCCGAATCGGGCAGTTGCGTGTAATACACATCCAACACCGTTTGGTACACGCTGTCCTGGTCGAGGATGAATTCCGAAGAGTATTCGCGCGGCTCCATCGTTCCCTCAAGCTTGATCGTGTTCAGGTCGGAAATGCCGTGTGAGGCTAAAACACTCGCCAGATAGCTCACTTCGCTCACGCCGAGGTTTGTGGTGGCATAAGACGACATCGCGTTGAACAGATCAACGATGATGGAAGGGTTGCTCTTCAGGGCGGAGAGCGCTTGCGAGGCAAGGGCCTTCACGAACTGGATCTGGCGTTCTTGGCGATCGAGGGGGGAGAGGTAGTTTGTGGTGTCGCGCCATTGCACGTATTTGATGGCGTTGTCGCCTAAGAGGATCACGTCTTCGCCCTCGTAAATGTTAGTGCCGGGAATCGTCTGCAGCGCAGTCAACGATACGCCGCCGATGGCATCGGCGAGCACGCCGAGCGCCTGCCGGTCGATCGCATAGTAATAGCTGATCGGCATGTTGTACAGAACACGCGAGGCCACCGTGGTGACGATCTCGCTGCTCTCGGCGTCGTTGGCACCCGAGGCGAAGGCCAGGCAGATCTGCTCCTTTTGGGTGCCGAGGTATTGCCCGTCGTGATATTCCGGCACATCGACCAGCGAGTTGCGCGGAATGGCAATGACCGACGCCTTGCCGGTCTCGGTGTCGAGCGCAGCCACCATGATGGCGTCCGATTGGCCGCGTATGCCCTCTTCCTCTTGGTTGCCCGTGCGGTCGTAGCCGATCAAGCAGATGGAGACCACGTTCTCGTTATACGCATAGGTGTGGCCGTTGTATTCGATGGTGCGGCCGTCGTCGAAGGAAACCGCCTCTTCCTTCACCTCGATCTGCTCGGGCGCTTGGTGAAGGTTCGCCTTTCCCATCGCGGTGAGGCCAAACACGGTGCCGGCCCCGATGCCGATGACGGCAAGCACGATCACCGCCGCAATGACGATGCGGCGCTTCGCCTTGCTCTTGCGCTTCTTCACGCGAACGATGGTGGTGCCGTCGTTCGATTTCAGGTACTCACGGGAAATCTCGTGGGAGGACGAGCGATGCTTAGGTTGGTTGTGGTAATTAGTAGGTCTGTTGTTCATCCACCAATTCTCCTGTTACGAGGAAGCGGCTCTGACGATCGTGGTTG
>CANQTB010000168.1 GCA_947626665.1 uncultured Eggerthellaceae bacterium | reverse complement strand
CGCTCAACGCCCTTCTGAAGCCCCATGCCGCAGACGAGAATCGCGATGACGCAGGTGACGACCATCCAAGCGACCATCTCGGAAGGGTTGGCGAGCATCGCTTGGTAGATCTGGTTGACGCCTTCCGTGGAGACCCCGTTGAATTCGCCGGTCGCCATCTTGGGGATGTAGGCCATCATCCAGCCGCCGACCGTGGTATAGAACATCATGAGCAGATAGAGGCCCGTGATGCCGATCCACTTGAAATGGTGGAATTTCGCGCCCTCTGGCTCAAGGACATTAAAGGCACGCGCGATGCTCTTCTGGCTCCCGCGGCCGACTGCAAATTCCATCGCCATTATGGGCAGGCCGAGGATGATGAGAAAGATCAGATACATCACGACAAAGGCCGCACCGCCGTACGCGCCGACCATGTAGGGAAAACGCCAGACGTTTCCCAAACCAATGGCGCAACCTGCGCTTATGAGGATGAACCCAAGACGAGACCCAAATTGCTCGCGTGCCATAGGCTGTTTCGCTCCTTACCGTGCGGTAGATGAAAGCATGCATAGTTTACCCAAAGCGGGAGCAGGCGAAACGCGCGACCGGAGCATCATAACGAAAGGAAACGGTGGCAGGCGCGATCTGGCAAGCCATTGGCGTTCTTATGAATAAACGGAATCGATGAGGAACTCGACATTGCCCGCCGGCCCCCGAAGCGGCGATTCAACGACCCCCTCGACATGAAATCCCACGTCGGTAAGGGCCTGTTGTACCTCTTCGACCACGCGCTCGCGGATTTCCGCGCTTCGCACCACGCCGTGATCGGTTTCGCCGCGCTTCGATTCGAACTGCGGCTTGACGAGCCCGACGAATCGCGTGCCCCGTTGTGCAAGTTTGGCGAATGCGGACGCAAGGGAGGCAAGGCCGATGAAGCTCACATCGGCGACGATGAGATCGAAGGGCGCTCCGAGTTGCACCGGATCGGCGGTGCGGATGTTCGTGCGTTCAAAGATGCGCACACGTTCGTCCTGCCGTAGCTGCCACGCAAGCTGGCCGTAGTTCACGTCGACGGCGGTCACCGAAGCGGCGCCCGCCTGAAGGAGGCAATCGGTGAAACCTCCCGTCGAGGAGCCGATGTCGATTGCCCGCAGGCCACGCACGTCGATATGGAACGCTTCGAGGGCATGCGCGAGCTTTTCGCCGCCACGTGAGACGAAGCGCCTTGGAGCTTTCACACTTATCAGGGCATCTGGGGCAACCTGCTCCGCCGCACTCGTCGCAAAACGATCCCCCACCTTCACCTCGTGCGCTAAGATGGCGCGCTTCGCCTGCTCCGCATTGAGGAAGAACCCTTGCTCGCAGAGAAGGCTATCCAAGCGGACTTTTTTGTCTTTTCGAGGCCCTGTCATAGCAAGCGGGCGAGATTCCTCGCCCGCTCCCCTTTCACAACGCTTTTCGAGAGGCCCTTATTCCTTCTCAAAGGCGCTCTTCGCCGCCCCGCAGATCGGGCAGACCCAATCTTCCGGAATGTCCTCGAACGGCGTGCCCGGCTCGATGCCGCCATCGGGATCGCCCTTTTCGGGATCGTAAACATAACCGCAGATGGTGCAAACCCATTTATCCATTGTTGCCTCCTCGTATTGCCTTCAACTTAGTTCGCTCACTATAGCAAAGCAAATGCGCTCCGGTCGCCTCAGTACCAGAGTGTTACCCCTCCGAAATTTTGGTTCCGCGTTAGTCAAGACGGCGGAACTACAAAAGCAATTGGGCAATCTGTACGGCGTTCAGGGCGGCGCCTTTGCGGATTTGATCTGCCACCACCCACATCGCCAACCCATGGTCAACCGAGGAGTCTCTGCGCAGGCGCCCGACGTAGGTGTCGTTGGTGCCGGCGAGGATGCCCGGCATCGGATAGACGTTGTTCTCGATGTCGTCCATCACGCGCACGCCCGGCGCCGCCTCAAGGGCGCGACGCGCATCGGCGACGCTCACCTCGCTGGCGAATTCCACATTGATCGCCTCGCCATGGCAGCGCAGCACGGGAACGCGCACGCAGGTTGCCGCCACCTTGATGTTGTCGTCGCCCATGATCTTCTTCGTCTCGACGACCATCTTCCACTCTTCCTTCGTGGAATCGTCGTCCATGAAGACGTCGATATGGGGAATCACGTTGAAGGCGATTCGATGTTGGAAGGCATCGATGACAAGCTCCTCCTCGGGCGTGCCTTCCAAAAACGCGCGCGTCTGATCGTAAAGCTCGGCCATCGCCGGCGCGCCGGCGCCGCTTGCCGCCTGATAGGTGGAAACCACGACGCGTTTGATGGGAGAAAGGTCGTACAGGGGCTTCAAGGCGACGACCATCTGGATCGTCGAGCAGTTCGGATTCGCGATGACGCCCGAATGCCACGCGACGTCCTGCGGGTTCACCTCGGGAACGACGAGCGGTACGTCATCTTCCATCCGAAACGCGCTCGAGTTATCGATCATCACCGCGCCGGCGGCAACGACCGCCTCCCTCATCTGGCGAGACACCGAGGCGCCTGCCGAGAAGAGCGCGATGTCCACGCCCTCGAACGAAGCAGGGGTCATCTCCTCAACGACGAGGTTTCCCGGCGCCACTTCGCCGCAGCCCAAAAACGGCAGCTCTTTGCCGGCAGAGCGGCTCGACGCCAAAGCCCGCACCTCCGCCGCAGGAAAATCAAGATCGTGCAGCACCTGCAAAAATTCACGTCCTACCGCGCCCGTTGCTCCCGCAACCGCAACGACCGGATGTGCCGGCATAGCTTTATTCCACATAATTAACGCCCCTTTGCCATTTTCGCCGCGATCTCTTCCGCCGAAAGCTGCGTCTCCTCGAAGACGCTGTCCGAATCCAGGCCGAACGCCGTATGGAGCGCCTGCACCGCCTGCGTGGCCTGCGCACTATCGACCACAACGGAGAGCCTGATCGGCGAGGTGGAGATCGCAAGGATGTTGATCTGATGCTCGCCCAAGGTGGAAAACGCCCGCGCGGCCACGCCTGGCGAGGATTTCATGCCCGTGCCCACAAGCGAGACCTTCGCAATGTCTTTATCCACGACGAACTCGCGCGCCTTGATCTCGGGAAGCACGCGCTCAAGCGTGTCGATCGCCCTGCCCAAATCGCCTTCGGGGCACGTGAACGAGATGTCGGTGAAACCATCCTCGGAAATGTTCTGAATGATCATGTCGACGCTCACCGCATTGGCGGCAAGACCGGAAAATACCTTTGCCGCAACGCCGGTGGAATCCGGCACGCCGCGGATCGTTACCTTCACCTCGGAGGTGTCATGCGCGATTCCGGTGATGACCGCTTCCTCCATCTGAGAATCCTCCTTAATATAGGTGCCCTCCGCTTCGGTGAATGCCGAACGGGAGTGGATGATTACCTTCCATTTGCGGGCGAATTCGACGGCGCGACTCTGCAAAACGCCCGCGCCCGAGCTTGAGAGCTCAAGCATATCGTCATAGGAAACCTGCGCGAGCTTGCGTGCCCGCGGCGCCACACGTGGATCGGCGCTGTAGACGCCATCGACGTCGGAATAGATTTCGCACACATCCGCTCCGATGCCCCACGCCACCGCCACGGCGGTCGTGTCGCTTCCGCCACGGCCGAGCGTCGTGATGTCGCCGTTCTCATCGATGCCTTGAAATCCCGCAACGACCGGCAGATAGCCGCGCGCGAGCGCTTCCATGATGCGCTCGTTGTGCACTTTGACGATCTTCGCCTTGTTGTGGGTTCCATTCGTCTCGATGCCCGCCTGGCGTCCGGTGAAGCTCATAGCCTTGTAGCCGAGGGCCTCGATGGCCATCGCAAGCAACGCCATCGATACCTGCTCGCCCGTGGAGAGCAGGCGATCGAGCTCGCGCAGCGGCGGATTGTCATTGATGGCGGCTGCCAACCCGACAAGCTCGTCGGTGGTCTTGCCCATCGCGGAC
>CANQTB010000167.1 GCA_947626665.1 uncultured Eggerthellaceae bacterium | reverse complement strand
CCCCTTCTCAAACCGATCAACGGAGCGATCACGGTGCCCGGCGACAAGAGCATTTCGCATCGTGCGGTTTTGCTTTCGGCTATGGCCGAGGGAACCTCGCACCTAACGGGCGTGCTGAACTCCGATGACGTACGTTCGTCCATCGAGGCGGTGAAGGCGCTCGGTGCATCGGTCGACCTGAAAGAGATGCCCGATGGCAGTCTTTCAGGCACGGTCACCGGTTGGGGGACGAAAGGCCCCTCTCAGCCCGATCGTCCGATCGACTGCGGCAATTCGGGAACGACCGCGCGGCTTTTGATGGGCATTCTTGCCCCATGGGACATCACGGTCGAGTTGACTGGCGACGATTCCCTCAAGCGCCGTCCCATGCGACGGATCACGGCTCCGCTTATGAAAATGGGTGTGCGTTTCGAGCCCGGCGGCCAAGAGCACCTTCCCATCACGGAAACGGGTTCGGCGCATCTGCGTGCGATCACCTACGACGCACCGATGGCATCCGCCCAGCTGAAAACCGCCGTGCTTTTGGCGGGGGTTTTCGCGAAAGGAACGACCACCTTAAACGAGCCGGCAATCTCGCGCAATCACACCGAGCTGATGTTGCCCGAATTTGGCGTTCCGACGACCGCGAGCAACCTGACGGCGAGCGTCACCGGCCCGAAGGCAATGCATGCCTGCGATATCGCCGTCCCGGGAGATCCCTCCTCGGCGGCGTTTCTTGTGTGCGCTGCGCTCATGAAACGGCAGAGCTCGCTTAAGATCGAGCATGTGAGCCTCAACACCGCCCGCATCGGCTTCGTGCGTACCCTTGAGCGCATGGGCGCCGAAATTCGCGAGCGACACGCAGGGATGGAGGGCAAAGAGCCGAACGGCTCGATCGAGGTGCGCTACACAGACGTGCTTCGTGGCTGTGAAGTTCCCGCACAGCACATCGCCTCCATCGTCGATGAGATTCCGGTTTTGGCGCTTGTCGCCGCTCATGCGCGAGGCATGACGGTGTTTCGCGAGGTGGGGGAGCTGCGCGCGAAGGAAACCGACCGCCTCGAGGCGACGATTGAAGGCCTCACGATGCTTGGGATCGATGCATGGGAAGAGGGCAATTCGCTCTATGTGGAAGGCAATCCCTCCCTTGAGGCGCCGCAAGGCCTTGTTTTTGACTCCCATAAGGATCATCGCTTGGCGATGACGTGGGCGCTTGTCGGACTTTGCTCACGGACCCCCGTTGGCGTGAAAGATTTTGATTGTGTTTCCGTTAGCTATCCCCATTTTCTTGACGATATCCAAAAGGTGGCATCATGATCATCGCAATTGACGGGCCATCCGGCGCGGGGAAATCAACCGTCGCCCGTGCGGTGGCGAAAGAACTGAATTTTGCTTCTCTCGATACGGGCGCTATGTATCGTGCTGTCGCATGGCAGGCGCTGGAAAACGGCGTCGATCTTCATGATGGGGAAGCGCTCGGCGAGATCGCGCGTACCTATCCGATTGAGTTTCGCCATTTCGAGGGAGAGCCGCTTCCCCGTCAGGTGCTCATTGCCGAAAGCGATGTAACCGACGCGATCCGCACGCTCGCCATCGATAAGGCGGTAAGTCCCGTTTCGGCAGAACCGCTGGTCAGGGAGGCGTTGGTGGAACAGCAGCGACGGATCGGCCATGCGGGAGACTATGTCGTTGAAGGGCGCGACATCGGCACGGTCGTTTTCCCTGACGCCGAGGTGAAGGTGTTTTTGACGGCTTCGGATGAGGAGCGCGCCCATCGTCGTGTGCGGCAAAACGCCGAGCGCGGCATCGGATCAACGGATTACGATGAGGTGCTTGCCGATATTCGCCGACGCGACGACTACGATTCCTCCCGTGCAACCTCGCCGCTGCGTCCCGCTGAAGATGCCGTCATACTGGACTCCACGGATATGCCCATCGAAGAAGTGATTGCGAAAATCTGCTTGCTTGCACGCGAGAAGCGCTCTTCTCCGGCTGGTGCCGATGCTCTGAAGAAGACGATCTCATCGCAGAAGAAGGCCTAAAGGGACTGCGATGGCTCTTTTTCTCACGCCGGAGGAAATGTGGGACATGCCCCTCGGTGGGATGTCGAAGGAAAAGCAGGTTCCCCATTGGTTCGGCAACATCGCCTGGGCGGTTGTCGCCCTCATTTTTAAAATACTTTTCCGCTACAAGGCGATCCATCGCGAGCGCTTGCGCGGCTTCAAGAACCACCGAGGGGTCGTCGTCGTGGCGAATCACACCTCGTTTCTCGATGTGATCCTCATCTACCTTGCGGCCCGTCCGCCTCAGTGGGTGCGATTCATGGCGCGCGATACGCTCTTCGACAACGGACGCGGCATCCTTGGCCAGATGATCTCGCGATGCGGCGCATTTCCCGTGACGCGCGACAGCGCCGATCGCACGTCGATCAAGCGCGCGACTCGTATGCTGAAGGATGGTGAAATCGTCGTGATCCTTCCCGAGGGCACGCGCCGCAACAAGGGCGACATCACGCCCGAGATTCATTCGGGCGCGGCTCTTGTGGCGCGTATGGGCAAGGCGCCGATCCTTCCGATGACGGTGCGCAATGCCGAATACGTGAAACAGAAGGGCGAGCGGATGCATTTTCCGAAGATCACCGTGGAATACGGCGATCCGATTTTGCTTGAGGATTTTAACTTCCTTCCGAAAGAGGAGCGCCTTGAGGGATGTTCGTGGTACGCCATGCGCGAGTGCTTCGCGCTTTCCCGTGAAATCCCTCCCGAGCAGGTGAATATGAAGGAGCTTTTCCCTCACGGGAAAGACTATTCCGCCGTATTTGCCGATCATCCGATCCCCTCCCATACGACCGAGGAGGTATGTGCGGGCTTTGGCGAGACGAACGAGGAGACGAATTCATGAAAATCACGGTCGCGGAGCATGCCGGCGCCTGCTATGGCGTCGAACGGGCCCTCGCTATCGTTTCCCGCGTGCTCGATGAAGACGGCGGCGCGGTGACCCTCGGCTCACTTATCCACAATCCGGCGGTTGTCGCCGATCTTGAGCGGCGCGGTGCGCAGGTGGTGGAGAATGTCGAAGAGGTAAATGGCAAAACAGTCGTTATCCGCAGCCATGGTGCGACGCCGCAATTGAAAAGCGAGCTCGAGGCGCGCGGCGTCAGAATCGTGGACGCGACGTGCCCCCATGTGGCGGCCGCCCAAAAGGCCGCGGCGGCGCTCGCCCGCGAAACGGGATGCGTGCTTGTTGTGGGAGAGGCGGGGCATCCCGAAGTGGAGGGGCTGTATGCCTATGCCGTCTTGGAGGGCGCACGGGCGTGCATCGTCTCCCGTCCGGAGGACATCCCCGCAGAGCTCAACGGCGAGGTCGGCGTCGTGGTTCAGACCACGCAGACGCGCGCGATGCTCGATGCCGTCGTCGATGAGCTTGCGCGTCGTGGCATTCGACCCCTCGTGAAGAACACGATCTGCGCGGCGACGAGCCAGCGTCAGGAGGCGGCGCGAAAGATCGCCGAATCGATGGACGTGATGGTGGTCATCGGCGGGAGGAACTCGTCGAACACGACGCGTTTGGCCGAGATCTGCCGAGATATATGCCCGAGAACCTACCATATCGAAGATGCCGGCGAACTCGATCCCGCATGGTTTGAGGGCGCGGCCGAGGTCGGCGTGACCGCCGGCGCCTCGACGCCCGACGATCAGGTGGAAGCGGTGGTCGCGGCGCTTGGGCGAATTGGCGGAACAAGTGAGCGGTAATCATCACGGCGGCATGAAGCTTGACGGAGCCCGTGTTTTGGAGGTGGAGTCCCAAAGCCCTGCGGATAAGGCCGGGCTGCGTGCCGGTTGCGTCGTTGTGTCTGCCGAGGGTATGCCGCTGCGCGATCTCATCGACTGGCGTTGGTATGCGAGCGAAGGTGAAGTCACGATCTCATACCGTGATGAGGCGGGAAGGCTTGCCGAAGCCACGCTTGTGCGCGAGCCG
>CANQTB010000166.1 GCA_947626665.1 uncultured Eggerthellaceae bacterium | reverse complement strand
GCAGGTTCTTCTGGAAGACGTAGAAGCGGTTCTCACTCGATGGCGAGAACGTCGTCGCAGGGTTGCCTGTCTCGGGATTCGTCTGGGTGGGGGACTCGGAGGAGCTCAAGGGGATCTGGGCGTACCCCGCCGCGAAAACGGTCGCAGAGCTGCTGGCCGGGTCTCCGCTGTACTGCACCGCGTAGAGCATCTTGCCGGCATTATCCGGATTCTTCAATGCGGCGTCCAGCTCGCTCGGCGATATCGTTTGAGCGTTTTGAAGATAGCTCTCCACTTGCTGTTTCGTCGTGCTGGTGTCCCAACTCGTTATCGGGGTGGACACGTCAGCATCTGCATCGACGAGATAGTACGTGAGGACTTGGTTGGGGCCCTGGGCTCCACCGCTGTAGGGCGTGTTGCCGGCAAGTCCGTCAGACGACGAGATCGTGAGATTGAGCGTTCCGATGGAAGTCGAGGTCGTGGCGGGGACGATGCACGATGCCGCGCTCTGGAACGTTGCACTGGATTCAGCCGCCGAGGGGTCGGCCGTGTAGGCCACCGCGACCACGTATTTCGCCTGCGGGGAGCTTCCCGGCTCCGCAGATGCATAGTTCGTGGCTACCTTTTCGAGGAGCGTCTGAAGGCTCTTATCGCTTTGAGGTGCGTTTCCTTCGCTCATGCAGTAAGTCGAAAGGATCGTGCTCACGGTGCTCGGCGTCGTCGCTGACGTGAAATAGCCCAGCTGCGATGAGGGATCCGTATCCACGAGATAGTACATGACGTTGCCCGCCGTTATGTTGGACGCGTAGCCGGTATAGGGCGTAAAGCTGTAGGTGTTTCCTTCCCCACCTTGGGTCACGCTCGTTGAAATGAAGAGGTTCATCGGGTTTGCCGACACCATCGAAGAAGAGGCAGTGGTGTTCGTGCCCCAGTAATTCGAGATGAACCAGATGCTGCCGTCCGTTTGCGTATGGCTGTCGAGGAAGCTCTTCTCGAGGGAAGAGATGTCAACATTGCCGGAGTCGTAGAGCAGATCATCGTCGATGCCAACGGAGTAGAAGAGCCTGAACGGTGTCGACTGGGCGTAGTAGTCCGCCTGCGATATATATCCGGGCTCACCTTGCGTGCCCGTGCCATTTGGGTTCGCCCCGCCGAGGTTCGTCGCGTAGGTATAGGCCTTGTCCTCATCTTCTGGCTGATAGGTGGTGATCGTCGCCGTCTGCAGTGGAAGAGCATTGTTCGGGATGTTCACATAGAGCGCATCGTCATAGCCGGGGTCGTTGACAGCATCGCCGGCATAATCGTCTTGCCAATCGCCGGTATATTCTTCCCAGATACGGATGTCGCTTAAGGCATAAGCGCCCGGGGTGTCGTCCAAGATGGTGTTCGCATGGCCGTAAGCCGGATTCTGGATTTTCGTGCGCCGCTGCTGCTCGGTCATCTCCACACCGTTCTTGGTGGCAATGCGATAGACCGTGTAAACGGTGTTCTGCTGCTTTTGAAGCAATGTGTTATATGAAGGGTCATCGGTCTTCTCAAGACCCGGCACGAATTCTTGGATGGTGGAAAAATCGATGCGATAGACCCAACCTTGGCTCCAAGCATCCTGGCTCGTCATCCCGTTGGCTAGCGTAGCGCCTTTATATGTCGCATTCGCGGGATCATCTCCGCTATACCAGCCCAACTGGAAGGTGGCGGTGCTAGGATCATAGGACGTTGTATGTGCCCTGAAATATGCCGTGTTCCACTGATAGTCGTAGACCGCCGACTGGACGATGCCGTAGACGTTGCCGTTGAGCACCATCTGCATGTCGCCGTTGGCTGTGGAACCCTTGGCCATCGAATAGGGCTTCTTGATCTCCATGCCGATGCCCAAGGGGTCGATATACGAGATGGAATCCGATGAGCCAAGGTCGTTCATTCCCTCGAGCGGCGTGAACACCTCGCCTGACAAGTCGTCGATGATGTTCGAGAAAATGTCGTCCATGCCGCCGGACTCAACCATCATGAAATTGTCGACGTAATCAATGTTGGCCACCACTTGGTCTTTTGTGACGTTGTTGAGAAGATTGGCATAGCCATCTTTGCCCTGTGTCGGCAATTGGCCGAATTGGGCAAACGCTTTTGTGCCATTGCTTCCGGTCAGAGAATCCGCTTCGAGGGTGTTCCAAGAGACCGCAGTTGTAGGCACAGGCTGATCTCCCTCAGCCCACGCTTTATAATAGGTCTCATAGGCCACTTGCATAAGATTCGTGCTACCCAGAATAAGCTTGCCGCTGAACTCATCCACCGGAACCGTATAAGTCTGTTCGGTGCCTCCCGATGCGCCCGTCGTATAGTCTGGATTGTCGGCAGGGCCGGTATACGTACCGCTGGCATTGAACCAGTATGCGGGGTCTAAGATGCCGAAGACGAGGGCGGCATTCGGTATCTTGCGACTTGTATCACTCGGATTGAGCGTTGCATCCATATCGACGCCGATGCTGTACACCAATGGAGTAACATTGGCACTGCCAACTTTTTTCGTATTGTATTTGTTCGCGATCGCAGCTTTGTAATACGCGCCCGTCATCACCGATTCCGTGATGACGGCGGGAACTGCCGTTTCTGTTTGATTGGTGTAATTAAACTCACCGTTCGATGAGGAAAACTTGGGGTTCCACCAGCTGGTTGCCACATCGTTTGCCGCAGTGTTTCCACTTGTATAATTTTGCGAGTTCGAGATGGTGTTCGGCTGGCCGTCGGTCATGAGCAGCACGACGGGCTGCCGGTCGTATGTTTTGCCCGTAAGCTCAGAGGTCCACGTTGTGACGTTGGTCTTTGCCAAAAGCTCCATGCCCGCCGCCATGCCGGATTGGATGTTGGTGGAGTAACCGAGATGAACGCTGGCATTCTTCTGCAAGCTTTCCCCCGAAGCCGAAAGGTTCACATTGGGCATGAAATTGCCGACGTATTTGCTGCCGCCATTGCCATTTTGACCAACGATTTCAGATAGGGTCTTATAGCTGTTTTCCCCGCCGGTTCCCTTGGTATCGACGTTGCCCGAGGCATCGACGAGAGCTGCCTGCAAACCCGTATTCAATTGCAAGAGGTAGTTCCCACCGTTAGATTTATACGCAGCTCCATCATACCCGGTCGCATACACATTGCTCTGATCGTCTCTTGTAAACTGAGCGAGGCTGAGCCATTGAGGGATTTGCTTAGGATTTTCTGTAACCTTCATGCTTACCAATGGGCAAAAGACCGCTCCTCCTGAGCCGTACACGGCGATGCCGATTCGGTTGTTGGGGTTTGCCTCCATGAGTGTTTGAATGGCCCGGTTCGTAGCGCTCAGGGTCTGCTGAATTCTCGTTGTACCAAGGTCGGTTAGTTCAGGCCCGGTGCCGTTCGTCAGCATTGATCCCGACAAATCGATGACGATCACCACGTCCATGGGAATGGAATAGATCTCGTTCTCGAGCTGGCTGGAGCCAAGTGCCGAGTAGATATGGAGGAAGTCTTCGTTTGTCGAGATCGTCCGCAGATTTTCCGGAACATAGCCACCTTTGCCCAGATTTTCGTCGGTGTAAATGCCGTCGGTCTCTGCATCAAGCGTAAGCGATGCGCCGCTACCGCCTCCAGAACTGTTGAGCTGATTTGCGATAACGGATTTGTCGGACCAGATGCGGCCTGCGTAACGCGTCCCGTAGCTCGAAGGCGTGTATTCGTTACTGGTTCGGTCGGTACCGCCGAGGAGCTGATTGATATAGTCGTCCATCGTATTGGGGTCTGCCACACGGGTGCTGACACCTTGCGTCGGCTGGTTGTAAGTGTTTGGCGTCGCGGTGGCGAAGTTGCCCATCACGCCCACGCCGAGCACGATGGCCATCATGAGCGCGAGGGCGGTGCTCAGAGGCCTCTTCAGGCTGCGCTTGGCGATGCGCCCCACATGGCGGCCGATATGGCGCACACTGCTCGCGCTTGCCGCGCGGAGCGACGGGCGCGCAAGACGCGCGGATGCAG
>CANQTB010000165.1 GCA_947626665.1 uncultured Eggerthellaceae bacterium | reverse complement strand
TGGCGGAGAAGTGGGGATTCGAACCCCAGATACCCTTGTGGGGTATACTCACTTAGCAGGCGAGCACCTTCGGCCTCTCGGTCACTTCTCCGCTGGCAACGTCAAATCATACCGAGGCAGCTTTTGCGCGTCAAGATTCAATCATCGTCGCAAACGAACCGTTCGGGTGTTTTTTCAGGCTTGTCCGCGCATCTTTCTTGTCGCAACGCACCATCTTTCCTAACATACCGCAAATACTGTTTCCACAACAGAGGACGAAACGTGAACAATTTCTCAAGCGCTTCCGCTCTGTCCGGAGGCAAAACCTCCCCCTCGGTAATCCTCGCCGTCAAATGGGCCATCGCCGTCATCGCGCCCCTCTCTATCGTCACGGTTCTCGGGCTTTCGCCCGTCCAAGCGCTCTGCTTCGGCATCATCCTTTTCGGCATCGTCTGCCTCGTATTCGGCTTGCTTCCCGATTTTGTGATCGGGCTCGGCATCGTCTTCATCCCGACGGTTTTAGGAATCGTTCCCGCCGAGGTGACGCTCGCGCCTCTTTCCACTTGGACGTGGTGGGCGATCATCTTCGGCTTCATCGTCGGGGCCGCCATCTCGAAAAGCGGCCTCGGGCTTCGGATCAGCCACGCGTTGGCACGCCGCTTCGTTCGCGGATGGACGAGCTTCATCGCAGTCATCTTCCTCGTGGAGACCATCTTCGTCATCATCGCGCCCTTTGCCAACGTCGCCACCATCGTCATCGGACTCTCGGTTTTCCTTCCGATGGCCAACGAGCTCGGCTATGCTTCTCGCTCACGCGCCTACACGGGTGCTGAGCTTGCCGTCGTTATAAGCAACACCGTGTCGGGCGCCCTGCTTCTGACGGGGCATGTGATGAACGCCCTTGCGGTGAACCTTTTCGCCTCGTTCATGGTGATCACCTTCCAGAGCTGGCTCGTGACGATAACCCCGATCGCGGCATTGGCCACCGTGCTTGCGTTTTTCACCATCGTCTTCGCCTGCCGTCCGACATCGGCTGGCGCCGCAGGAAAACTGCCCGATAGCGCGGCACATCCTTCTGATGCAACGCGTCAATCCGACGCGGCTCCTATGGCAGCACCTGCGGCTCCTGCGGTGGCGCCTGCAGCGCCTGCGGCTCCTGCCAAAGAGGCAGCATCGCAGACGCCCCGGCCATGGAGCGCGAACGAAACACGCGTCCTTGCGCTCACCATCCTCATCATCGCAGGCTTCCTCCTTCAACCTGCGCTGAAGCTTCCCTTCGATGCGGGCTGGCTTGCCATGGCGCTTTCGATCCTTTTGTTCATACCGAAGATCGGCATGCTGACCGGCGAGGACATCAAGGGCATCAACTGGACGTTCGTTCTCTTCATGATCGGCATCTTCAGCATCGGCGGGCAGCTTTCGTTCCTCGGGATAAACACCATCATCGCCACCTTCGCCATGCCTGCGGGCATCGAGACGTGGGGCGTCCTTCCCTCCGATCTCTACATCAGCTCTATTGTGGTGCTGCTCCACTTCCTCTGCGGCACGATCGCTCCTTTGCTCTCCACCCTCATCCCCGCGCTCGGCGCCTTCGCACAGGCACACGGCATGCTTCTGCTGCCCCTTTTCTGCACGATCCTCTTCTGCCGCACGCGCTACGTATTCCCCTATCAGGACGCGATGGTGCTTCTTTCGAAGGGAATCACACGCAATGGGATACTCGATTCGCAGATCACGAAGGTCGGTGTCATATTCACGCTTTTAGTGCTTTTTGTCGTCACGCCCATCGGGTCGCTCTATTGGGCGGGAATCACGCTCTAGCGCACCTCGACCGCACGCTCGATCGGGCCTCGGCGAGCCGTGCCCGCCACCCATGCGCCATTCACGCTCGAGCGCTATTCGCTTTCGTCGTAATATTCGTCGTCGCTTGCCTCGTGCGAACGCGAGCGGCGACGCGACATGTTCTGATATTCGGCGACGAAGCCGGCGGAGAAGATG
This sequence comes from uncultured Eggerthellaceae bacterium, assembly GCA_947626665.1. GTDB lineage: Bacteria > Actinomycetota > Coriobacteriia > Coriobacteriales > Eggerthellaceae > CANQRF01. The sequence continues at coordinate 2,027 of CANQTB010000165.1, read as the reverse complement.
CCTCCCGGGATCGCGACGATTCCCACGGAAAGCAGCATGGTGACCGAGCCGATGAACCGCCCGAGGCCTGTAACGGGCACGATATCGCCGTAACCCGTTCCCGTTACCGTGGTAATGGCCCAGTACACACCCGTGAGAAGCGAGTTGAACTTGTCGGGCTGCACGGGATGCTCCACCTCATACATGAGAATGGAGGAGATCACGGTGAGGAGCAGGATGACTAAAAACGCCGCGACGATCTCCGAGCGCGACTTGCGCACCACGCGGCCGATCGTGCGCAGCCCTCGCATATAGCGCGAGAGCTTGATGAGGCGCACGAGGCGCAGCACGTTGATCGCATGGCGCCACAATGGATTGATCGGGAAGAACCACGCGATCATGCTCGGCAGAAACGCGAGTAGGTCGATGATGCCAAAGGGAGAGACAATGTAGCGTAAGCGCGCCTTGATGCCCTCGTAGCGCGGATAGACGAGGTCGGCCACCCAGATGCGGAAAAGATACTCAACGAAGAAAATCAGCGTTGAAATGGCGTAGAACGTAAGCGACGTCGCATCCTCGGTGAAGTTCATCTGCACGAGAACGAACACGAGCACGGCGTTGGCCACGATGAGCGCGAAAAGGGCAACGCCGAAGAAGCGCGCCCACGCGTTTCCGGATGCGATGTCCTCCAGCGCATAGAACGCCTCGCGCTTGAAAGGCGACGCCTTGCTCAAAAGCCGCTTCCTGCGTGCTTCGACTTCCTTGTCTGTCAGCTTCTTCGTTTTCGCCATGGCGCTATTGTAGCGAAGATTTCCACTGCGAGGAAACGATAGCGCAAAGGCGTTCCTTTACGGTTTATACCTTCTGCTCCGTATCTTCCAGAAGCCCCTTTTCGTTAAGGAACGCGACGATGCGAGAAGCAACCTCTTCCGGAGCACCCTCGACAAGGCCGCCTGACTTCTTCTTCGCTCCCCCGCCCATCATCGATGCCATGAGGGCGCTTCCCGTCTTCTTGCCCTCAGAGGTGCGCTTGGTGCGAGGACGTGGAGGAATGAAATTCTCGGCCTTCATTGCGCCTGACGAGCGAACATCTACCGGCTTCAGACCGAGATCCTCCAAACCGTATTCCTCGATTTTTGCCATCCGCGCCTTAAGAAGGAAGGGAAACGAGGGATAGGGCAAGCTGTCGTGGGCCCCGTCGGAGGCAAGCACAAGAGGCAAGTTGCAGGCCAAGACCTCGCGGTCGCCATGGTCGAGCTTGCGCTTGATCTCGAGTGATTTCCCCTCCCTTGCGGGCTTCCAGAAGCTCGCATTGGCGACAAATGGCCATCCCAGATCAACTGCCAACGATGCGGCGGACGCATCGAGGGTATGGTAGACATCGGTGGCGCCAGAAACCACCAAGTCTGCTTCAAGCTTTGAAACCAACCGCGCAATAATTTTTGCACGGACGCCCGAATCAGCGAGCTGCTCTTGGCTTGTGCCTTTCACCACCACGGCACGGTCGGCCCCATAGGCGATGGCAGAGCGCACAGCCTCCACCGAAGACGACGCATCGACGCTTACCGCCACGAGCTCGGCCGTTCCTTGGGGAAAGGAAGCGCGGGTCTTTGCGAGTGCGCTGAGATCTGACGGATCGACCACCGTCGGAAGGTAGCATTCATCAAGCGTGGCCGCCTCCTCCGTCAGGGCAAAGGGGCACTCGCTATCCAGCACTTCTTTCATTAACACCATGATTCGCATAGAGGCCCCCTATCCTAAACGGAAGTAAACGCCATAGCCGCCATGGGGATAATCCCGCGACGTCACACCTCGCTCGCACATAATGCGGCACGTTCCGCATTCATGGCAGCCCTCGTAATGAAACACGACGTTGCCGGTTTCCTCATCGGTCTCGAAGCACCCCGCCGGACAGAAGAGCAGGCATTCGTGCAATGTGCAAGTTGCGCACACCTCAGGGTCGACGGTGATATGCGTCTGTAAATCGATAACGCGATGGACGGTATCGAGCTTCTCACTTCGTTCCATTAGATCGCCCTCATTCCTGT
>CANQTB010000164.1 GCA_947626665.1 uncultured Eggerthellaceae bacterium | reverse complement strand
GCTCCCGCATCCGATTGCGCGCTGGGCGCATCGGAGCTGCTCTGCACCTGGGGCGACCCGCATGCGCATACTCCCAATATCATCAGCATCGCGACGACGATGCCTATCGTCAGTTTCTTCTTCACCGGTCTCCCCCATCCCTTTCTCTCATGCAACTTGATTGTGGCTACGAGATCGTGGCAACTTGTTTGCGATGTCACCTTTTTAGTTCTTGCAGGAGGGGCTAAGTATCAGAAGCGATTCTGGTACAGTCCCTCCTGTCTTTTTATGGCAGGGCCACACGATTAAGCAGGTCGGACCCTCCGCCATGCTTACGCCTCCCAAGACTCCAAAGTTGCGATGTGATTTGCAGCGATATAACCGACGACAAAGCCATTTGCGGCTTTCCCACCACCCCAACCATATCCTCGACCAAGCGGATTCGCAATACAATTTGAGCCGGCATAGAGGCGCGGAATTATCTCATCATTATTATTGATGACCTGAGCATTTCCATTTATTTTGATACCACCCTTGGTTTGCATCATGCCCGGATATACCTCGACGACATAAAAAGGTCCGGTCTCAACAGGCGCAAGACATGGATTCGGAATTTCTCCATTTTGGAATCGTTGAATATCACTATTCGTATAACGATCCCAAGAGTTAACGCCACGGTTATAATCGGGATCAATGCCCTGTGCGGCGTTTTCATTAAAACGCTCGATGGTTGCCATGAGATTCTCTTTGTCGATACCCATTCCATCGGCGAGCTCTTCCAAAGTATCAAACTTCTTCACATGAGAAGGAACTTCAGCTCCTTCGACGGTCATCTTCTGAGGAACGGCCATTTTTCCCAAGTTGCCCGTGTAATTACTATCGGCTATGAGATAGGCGGGGACGTTGCGCCATTCATGAAATCCTGTATCAAAAAGTTCGCAATTGCGTCCCCAATCGTCATAGCTGACAGACTCGCAGCCGAAACGCTCACCATGTTTGTTCACCACAATCGAACTTGCACGTCCCAATTGATTAATAGCTTCCATGGTGGCATTAGCCTGTTCTGACATCATCGTTTGGCCATCGTCATCCTCAACATGGCAAACTTGATACTGCACCTCGTCGCCCGTCTTGATGAAAGCCATTCGATAGCATTCACTCATATTACGAAGCGCAGCTCCAACATTTGCTGCCATCGCATGCCCATCGCCCGTATTAGTATCGATCGCATACGTTGCGTAGACAGGGCCGCGAAGATTTGTTTTTACCATTTCCTCGTTATGGTCAAAACCGCCGGTTCCCAGAATGACAGCATAGCGTGCCTTGATCGCAATAGTTCCATCAGGCGAATCTGCATACACACCGCCAACTTCGCCATTGCCGAGCAGCGGATCTCCCTTATAAATGAGGCTAGTTGCGGGAGTTCCCATCATAACCTCCACATTGCGCTCTTCAAGGGCTTCGGTAAAGTACTGCATCCATGCTCGTCCCGTTGTCTTGCCGTCGCTAGTTGGCTCACAAGCAACATGCATTCCAATGTTCGAATAATCTTTTTCAAGACATGAGCACGCGGTATAGAGCGCATATCCTGGGGTATCACTCGATTGAGGATAGGTAATCGGAATATTACACTCGTCACTCAGGTAGTCGATAGCCGGAACATAATTATCGAGCATTGCCTCCATAACTTCTTCTTGGCCCATACCATCAGCAGTTTCGAGCATATATTGTTTGAGAAGATCGCGTGGTACTTCGGGCTTGCCCATCTCAAGAGCAATCGTGCTATTCGGGCACGAACACCCACCACCAAACCAGGTTGTCGTTCCGCCGAAATGTGTCGGGTGTTTCTCCAATATAAGGACTTCAAGACCATTATCGGCTGCGCGCAAAGCAGCTGGCAGAATGCTTCCGCTGCCAACCACCACAACATCAACTTCACGATCCCATTTCTCAGGCAAACCCGACGCTGCGGGAGCTGCCTGCGCACTCGAATCAGATTGTGAACTTTGCACACAGCCGGTAAGCCCCAGTCCGCTCAAGGCGAGAGCCGCTGTGCCAACCGCACTTCCTTTAACAAAATTTCGACGGCTTACATCTGACATTTTCATCTTGCCTCCTTCTTGTTTTACGTTGCATTCTCCGTGGGGGGTGTCTCACGTCTCCCCCCACGGAGAATGCAACGAGTATCCACGGAAGTCGGCATGCTGTCGTCACCTTAAAAGGGCGCAAATCATGATGAAAAAAGTTCACCCTAAAAGGGCGTAATTTCATAATGCCTGATAGAAAGCTTGTTCTGAGATGGCTTTTTCATAATGAGTATGCGAAACTTTGTTACATGAAACATGTTCCCTATGGTTTTATTGGAACGCATACACTCAATTGAGGACTGCCACTATTAACAGCAATACCGCATATACCTACTGGAGCAAATATGTATCCTGCGCTTCTTTAAGTCTTTTGGGAGCTTGGTATTTATTTGCTATCAACCTGAGTTCTCATTCGTTAGGCCTAGAATTGCGTCTTAATGTTCTATTCAACAACGCAACTATTCTGTCGCAATGTTTTACAATCACCCTTGCCCCCGTTTTTGTTCGTCAAAACTGGTTCCGCAAAAATACATCGATAGTTGGACTTTGCTGCGGAATATGCGGAACTATTCTCGCCTTCGTATCGAATTATTCGGGTATTGCCGAGCCGACGATGATATGCATCGCCGGCATTATGACAGGTGCTTGGCATTTTTGGTTATTGCGGCAAGCTTTTGCCTCATTATTATTCTCATGCTCGTTTTACCGCCTAATCAACCCATACTGTCCAGTGTCGTTTTTGCAGGCAGCCGTCTCTTGTTTGCATTTGCTTCTATGTCGATCATTTGGTATGGCTCATTAAGGACCACTCAATCGGGTTTTCGCTTCGCCTGTATCTTTTTAGGTCTTCTGTTTTTCTGCTGCTGGCTGACCGGATTTATTTGTTCGTTCTTACCTCTTTTCAGCACAAGCGCTCTCATTATTTCAACCATTCTCCTGACAGTCTCGCTGATGATGGCATGGATATCAGATTTATCGCTCGCACCAAAATCAGTGGTTTTGGACGATTCCGCCAATATTTCGAATAAAAGCGAAGCCCGCAAATCGGATCTCATCAGCATCTGCCGTTCAGTTGCAGACAAATATAGTTTAACCGAACGCGAATTCGACGTGCTTTGTCTTTTAAGTAGGGGTAATTCCCTGAAGAGCATTTCAGAGAAACTGGTTGTTTCTGAAAATACCGTCAAGTCGCATCGACGCCGCATTTACATGAAGCTCGGCATAAACTCACGCCAAAGCCTTATAGACCTGATTGATAGAGAACAAGACCGCATTTCACAATAAGGAACAAATCTCAAAATACCGAGAGGGGCTCATTACTCTTAAAAATAACTAACATGACGCCCATATGATTCTGATGCAGGGCGCGCACGTCGGAAACACGCTCATCTGCCATAAAACATCTTTTCATCCTCGAAAAGCTCGCCGTCGGGCTTACTGGGTACTATTGCGCTGACGAAAGACGGTCAAGAAGCGTCTCGCTGCTTTTACCATCAAAAATTGAGGCGCGGTTTTTCCTCGACATCGAAGTGAGCGTCGTCGATGTTGCGTTCAACGAGCAGCCGTTCAAGCGCTTTGCAGGCATAGGTTTTATAGACCTTGTCGGTGACGAGATTGAGCGGCACGCGAGCCAACTCACTTTCATCGAAGGGCACGACGCACGTTTCAGGGAGCCAATTGTCGACCCCGTGGATGTTCGGCATCACCACGCAGCCCACCTCCCTCACGAGCGCGCCGAATATGCCGTGAATCGACATGTCGAGCGGCTTGAGCCAAGGCTTCGCCGGAAGGGAGCTCTCGGGCATGACCGCCTCATTGATGGTGTCCGAGAAAAAGGAAAACGTCGGGGTGAAAAAGAGCGGCACTCTGATGAAGTCCTCAAGGGTGAGAGCGGCCTTCCGCGCATAATGATAGTCGCAACCCTGCCGGATCCAACTGTTCTGCCGCCCTCACGGACTTTTGCGCCGGAAACC
>CANQTB010000163.1 GCA_947626665.1 uncultured Eggerthellaceae bacterium | reverse complement strand
ACGGTGTTTTCAGAAACAAAAAGCCGCTTGGCAATACTTGCTCGCGTATGGCCTTGTGCGAGATAGAAAAACACTTCAGACTCGCGTGCTATGAGCCTGCTTTTTTCGAACCGATTAAAGAGGCAAACGTTTATGAGAAGGCCATCTCTAGATTAGCCCGCAAATATGAGCAAATACGATCAACGCCATATCCAAGATAATGAAAAAAGAGAGACCCCATACGAAGTACCATTTTTTCGTTTTGTGATGAACAACGTTCATGGCAATAATTCCGCCAATAGACCCCCCAATTAAGCAAAGCCCAAGCAAAAATGCCTCTGGAGTTCGATCTCCATAGTTGTTGCTGCTTATAGCTGCCTGTTTATCCCGGGAGAAAGCCACAAACGTTATAAAGTTGATAATGAGTAGGTATATACCCAGAACCACAAGCCTGAATGAATCCCAACCAAAAAAGATATCTCGAACACTGAGGTTCATAGATACAAAGCCAAATTTTACGGCAGCAATAAGTATCCATATGATGAGGCACGTAATGGCAACAAACCACCAAGCAATGTTGTCTTTATTGATGCGATGTCTACGGAGTAGTGTGGTAAAGACAAAAAGGGCAAGCATCATTCCGATCGAACCGCCAGCAATTGGAAATACGCAAGGAATAATCGAGTTAGCTTTTGTATCGTCAAGATGGGGAAATCTCATACAAAAAAAGAAATCGATGGCAAATATGAAAAACGTTACGATGTTGATTATGAGCAAGTATTGAATAAACGAATCCATCATTGCTCCTAAAGGTGAAGTGCAAAATGTATCTTTGGCTACATGGCTGCATTATCTCACGTATCTACCGTTCAATCTTAAGCACGCTTCGATAATAGTGACATTGGGCAGAAAACCCAAAAACTGCATGATTGCCGAAGCGCTTGTTCGAAATAGTAAAGAGACTACTTTCGTCGGGGTAATGCGGGGCGGATCTTTGAGCGTGCGGCCTCAATGACTGCCGTCGTGCCTCCGAAATCAAGACCTACGATAATCTTGAAAAGCTGGAAGAACACGAAGAGTACGAGCAACGGAATAAGGCACGAAGTGACGATCATGACTGCAAGCGTGTCGATCATGGTGTTGAGCTGCTGCTGAAGGTTCGCTAAAGCATCCTGTGCTCCTTGACCCAAGCCATTGATGCCATTTTGAATGGCTCCGGCAATGCCTTCGAGAAAGCCCTGCTCTTCTGCACTTTCGCCTTCAGTGGTGCTGTCGCCGCCCTGCGTGCTTTCTTCAAGCTCTTCCGTCGCTTGCTGCGCTGCCTTGTTGGTGGCGGCAAGCGTTCCTTCGAATGAATTATCGATGCTGTCGGTAAGCCAGACGCTCACTGGTACGACGAGCACGATGGCAAGCCCGAAGGTAGCAAGTTTTGTCCCGAGGCGCTGAAGGTTTGCCTTCGCCGAAGATCCGCGCCTTTGGAATACAGCGATTGTAAATAGGATGCATGCGACAGGTATAAGGATTCCGATGCCGAAAAACCCAAGCGTTGGGAGAAGCATCTTCTCAAGGTAGATGACGGCGAGGATGATCATGAAATACGTGCTGAAGTCTGCAAGCTTGTCGGCGATGGGGGTTCCGATGTCGCCGGGAATAACCGTGACTGCAGCGGAAGCAGAAGTGGTGGTTGCCACAAGACCCATCACGTTGCCCTTCTTCTCATCAAGGGTGGAGAAGATGCCGTCATAGGTTTCGGGGTTTGAGACGATGCCCGCTAAAACGAAAAACGATAATGCGGCAATGGCGATAAGGACGCATGCGATGATGATCTTCTTTTTTCGCACGGCAGGAGAATCGTCTTCAGTTGCGGCGTATTCATCGGGCATGGAGGCAGGTGGAAGTTGAGCCGATGATTCTTGGGAACCTTGTTGCATGTTATCCATATTGATCCTTCCGTTGAGCTTCATGGGCAAACAGCATAAAACTCTGTACGCTGCGCTTTCGACACTACCTTAATTCAATCCCAGCGCGTTTTCGAGCATGTCGCGCATGAATTGAGAGCGGGTCTCATTGCGATCGGCAGCTGCCGCCAATTCTTCAAGCATTTCATCGCTCATCTTGTAGCCGCTTTTCGTTGTGTAGTCCATAATGTAGCTCCTATTCCAGACCCAATTCTCGAGCCATTTTATGCGTCGAATTCATTGAATGAAAAATCAGAAGTACAGGGCGAACACAGCGCTACCCTTCGTTAAATATTATTGTGAAACAAATTTATATCGAAGGATATGGGCTTGAGGAAGCCGAAAAGGCATTGGCTCGGGATTGCCTCCAAAAAGAGGCATCCACACGCGTTTCTCCGGCGGAAGGAACACCCCCGATGCCTTGATGACGTTGCTCCGCCCTTCGGCAAAGGCGAGGTCGGGCGCTATGCACACGTTGCCTGTGTGAAAAACATGGATCCTTGTTATAGCCATTTGCGGAAGCTCCTTTCATGACGAGCGCCTAGCAGAATTTGCCAGCCTGCCAGATGGATAGATAAAAAGCCGTCACTATATCGCCAAAGTGTTAGAGTGCGGTGCCGCGGGTGGGAACGAAGAGTCTGCTCATATCGACGCCCTCGTGTTCTAAGAGCCACACTTTGCGCGGCATACCGCCACCGTAGCCGGTGAGGTTCCCGTTTGCCCCGATCACGCGGTGACAGGGGATGATGATTGATATAGGGTTGTGGCCGACAGCGCCTCCCACGGCGATGGCAGAGGCTTTCATTCCCTCTGCTTTGAGTGCCGTGGCGATGGCGCCGTAGGTTGTCAGCTCGCCATAGGGAATCTCAAGCAGCTTTTTCCAGACCGCGCGTCGAAATGCGCTTCCGCGAGGTGCGAGTGGCACACCCGAGGGAGAAGGGTTCTTTCCGGCGAAATACTCATCCAGCCAATCGCGCATCTCGGGAATGCCGCCGGCGTTCTCGTCATGCACGAGCTCTTCTGCATCCACACCGTCGCGGAAGCGTTGCCCCTCAATCCAAAGGCCGCAAATTGCCTTCCCATCACTGATCAGCGTGAGGGGAGCAAGCGGGGAATCGTATTTGCTATAAAACATCGGCACTCTTTCGTAAATGGCGGGTAATCGCATTTCGCGAATTGCCATATGAGCTGAAAACATCATAGTACCAATAGAAGACTTTTCAAGATGTGTGCGACAAGATATACTTGTAAAACAAGTATAATTGAAGGAGGGATTCCTATGCCACAGCTTTCGCTTTATCTTGATGAGCCAACGATGGAAAAGCTGAGAGAACGATCCAGGCGTGCACAAATCTCACTCTCAAAATTTGCCGCCAAGCTTATTCAGGAAGAAGAAACTTTGCATACTTGGCCAGGCGATTATTGGGATAGGGTATATGGATCTCTAAAAGATCCGTCATTTTTTGTATCAGATGAGGTTGAAGTTCCTCTTGATGATATTCAGCTTTATGCCAAGTAAGGGAGCGGGGAATGTATTTGCTTGATTCTGATACATGTATAGAGATAATGCGAGGCAACCTTCAATATGGCTATGATCTTATGAAACGATCATCTCCTGCGTTGTTTGGCATTCCGGCGATTGTTGAGGCAGAGTTGTTCTTCGGAGCGGCGAACAGCGCTCATCCCGAGGAAGGGCGCTATCTCGTTGAGTCATTCCTTGAGCCTTTTGCGACTGTACCTTTCGATTCGCATTGCGCAGCGCACTATGCGGCTATCCGTTACGATTTGAAGCAGCGCGGTTGCATGATTGGCGCCAATGATCTGTTGATAGCCGCTACGGCGCTTTCGAATGCGGCAGTGCTCGTCACGAACAACGTCGGCGAATTCTGTCGCGTGAAATCACTTCATGTGGAGTCATGGGCGGAAGTTAGCGTGTAGAAGGAGCCGCAGAATAGCCAAGCGTTCAGTACGCAGTGGATGTGCGACGAACACGTCCGACGCGCCTGTCTCAAATTCCGCTGTTTCGCCCTATTCTGAAGCGTCGGTATCGCCAGAATTCTCCGATTGCTCATTGTTGGGCTGAACAAGGGCAAGCATGGCGGCGCGTTCTTCCTCTATGGTCGCTACGATTTCATTGCGATATTCTTCGCGGTTGAGCGCTTC
>CANQTB010000162.1 GCA_947626665.1 uncultured Eggerthellaceae bacterium | reverse complement strand
AGGCGCAAAAGCTGCCAAATGCCGTGGTAGAAAATGGCCAACTACCGTGGTAAAAAATGGCCGACTACCGTGGTAAGGAAAGTATTTTCTTCGAGAGCAGAGGAAAAAGCCTGATGAGCATGGGTGGTAAAAGATACCTCAATCGCGTCTACGACGACATACTTTCATGGCGATTGCAAACAAGGGGCGCCGTTCTCGTCGAAGGCGCGAAATGGTGCGGAAAGACGAGCACTGCCACTCAGGTCGCACGCTCAGTTCTTTACCTGCAAGACCCACGCACAAGAGGCCAGAACCGAAGGCTGGCGCAAGTTGATCCCCAGCGGATCTTAGAAGGCCCCACGCCACGTCTGATAGATGAATGGCAGGAAGCTCCCCAGCTTTGGGATGCCGTACGTTTTGAAGTCGATCAGCGAGACGAATTCGGGCAGTTCATCCTCACCGGCTCTGCGACGCCTCCCGATATGCGCGAGGTGGAGCACACGGGAACAGGCAGGATCGGCCGTATGAAAATGCGTTCTATGGCGCTTGCGGAATCACTCGACTCCACGGGAGAAGTCTCGCTCGGCAAGCTCTTTAACGGCGAGCCGCTGCCAATTTGCCCTTGCAATGATGGTATTGATGAACTCTCGTTTCTCATATGCCGCGGCGGCTGGCCCAAAGCCATCGGCCTCAACGAGCGCGGGGCTACAGCAGACAGCTGTCTTGCCCGCTTGCCGAGCGCTTAGGGTTTGAGGGAAGCTCTCGCAAGGATCTGGCTTCCTTCAGCCGCTCCAGCTTTATGCCATCTTGCAAACGGCAAAGTAAGACACCAACAATCGTAGTAGAATCGGGCGGGTCGGGATAGCTTCCCCGCCAAGTCGGCATGCGGCGGCCGATGGCGATAGGCCCCTATTTTGCCGAGGGGCGAAGTGGCGATATGATGATGGGCTGAAGCGTGCGAACCCCCGTAACCTGCAGGCCGCCTTGTCGAAGGCGCATCATCGATGTTGGGTTCGCAGCAAGCTGCGGTGCAAAGACGAGAGAACGGGCATGCCATGAGTGAATTGAGCTTTTACGAGGCGATCGATTGGGCGAAGCTGTTCTGCGGCGGAGAGACGTTGCTTCGCAAGGGCAAGCCCGGCAGCGAGCAGTCCAAGGCCGCTTGGAACGAGAAGGCGCCGTCGTTTGCCCACAAACCGGTGCGCTCCGGCTATATCGCACAGCTCATCGAGGCAATGGATCTCGAGGAGGGCGAGACCGTCTTCGACATGGGCTGCGGCCCGGGGACGCTCGCGGTCCCGCTCGCCCGGCAAGGCCACAGCGTCTGCGCGGTTGATTTCTCAGACGCCATGCTCGCCGAGCTCGAAAGGGCCTGCGCCCACGTCGGCGTCCCCCACATCGATGGCGACGCCATGGCGGAGGCCCTCGCGGATGTGGCCGACCTCCCCGCTGGAACGGTCGTGTCCTTCCACCGCTCATGGCAGCAGGGCTGGGAGGGCCTCCCTGTTGCCGACCGCGCCATCGCCTCACGCTCGCTTATTGTCGATGATCTCGCTGATGCGCTCGGAAAAATGGAGGCGCACGCCCACAAGAGCGTCGCCGTCACCGTCGGCGCAGGCGATCTTCCCAATCTCGATGCGCGCATCTTCCGTGCGATGGGCCGCGATCCTTACCCGATGCTCCATCGAGAGCTCATCTATCTCGTCAATTACCTGCTCGCCCAAAGACGGCCGCCGAAGATCGCCTACCTCTCCTACCCTGGCAGGTGGCATCGCCAAACCCGCGATGAGCTTGAAAAGGCGATTCGCCTTGCCCACGCGCCGAAAAACGATGCGGAGGAAGCGGCGCTCGATGCCTATTTGAACGAGCATGTCCGATTCAGCGAGGAACACGGCGACTACGAGCTCGATTACCTGCGCGATGAGCGCTGGGCCTATGTCGAATACGATGTCGTCAACTGAATCAACTGAAACCGCATGCGCAAGAAAAGCTCGATCTAACGCCCGTAAAAAGCTTGTCCCGCCGCTCGGAAGAACAGTGGGACAAGTTTTGAGGAACACCGCTGAACGCTATTGCGGCGTTCATAAGAACGCCGCGGGATTCAGCGAAAACTATTCATATTCGACAACGTTTGCCCAGCTCAGGAGGAAGGCCTTATCCTTCTCGGCCGCTTCCACCGATTCCGCCGCTGCTGCAATAGGCATCCACTTCTGCACATACTGACGCGCCGTATCGCTCTTCAGGCAGAACAGATCGAGGTATTTCTTCGCCATCTCCTCTTCCCCGTGCAGGCAAAAGCGCAGATACGTTACCGCAGCATCAGCCGAGGCATTGCCCTGCGTCGCATGCGCCCAGTCGAGGATATAGGCGGTGCCGTCTTTGGCGATAACGACGTTCGAAGGGTAGAAGTCGCCGTGGCAGATCTTGCGGTGCGTCGGCATTCCCTCGAGGCGCATATGCAGCTCGTAACGCGTTGTCGCATCAAGGCCGGAATTACGGATGAGATCGTTCATTTTGTCCTTCAGTTGCCCAAGCACCGGACAGCGCATCGATTGAACGTACAGCTGCAGATCGACGAACTGCTCAAGATATTCGTCCTTCTGCTCGGGATTCTCCTTCATCATCTGCGCGAGGGTCTTCCCCTCGATGTAGTCGGCGATGAGCGTCCAACGTCCATCGGTCGTCGTCACCTCCAGCACGTGGGGAATCTTCAAATCGGTGCCCTCTTCGATACGCGCATGATTGAGCGCCTCATTGAACACATTCGATTTCGGGAAGCCCTCGACGAACACCTTCACGCACTTGTCACCATCACGATAGACGGTCTTGTTCGAACGTTCAGCGATCACCTGATCGTATTTCATGTCATGCTCCTTCCGCATGCAAGTGTTTTCAGTCGTTTTGCACCTTTGCCTATTCGGCTTTCGGAAGTTCGGCTTCCACAAAGGTCTTTCCGTAATATGCGTTCAGGTACATCTGCTTGATCTCGCTCATGAGCGGATAGCGGGGGTTCGCACCCGTGCACTGGTCGTCGAAGGCGTTCTCCACCATGTCGTCCAAACGATCGAGGAAATCCTGCTCGTCGGGAACGTAATCGCGGATCGTCGGCTTGATCCCCACCTTTTCCTTCAGATCGTCAATCGCGGCGATGAGGTTGTTGAGCTTGTCTTGGTCGGTCCTGCCGCCAAGCCCGAGCGCATCGGCGATCTCCGCATAACGCGCGAGCGTGTGAGGATACTCGTATTGCGGGAAGGTGCCCATCTTCGCCGGCACATCCTGAGCGTTGTAGCGCAGCACCTCATCGATAAGGAGCGCGTTCGCAACGCCATGTGGAATGTGATGGAAGGCGCCCAGCTTGTGAGCCATGGAATGGCACACGCCGAGGAAGGCGTTTGCGAACGCCATGCCCGCCATCGTGGCAGCGTTCGCCATCTTCTCGCGTGCCTCGGGATCGCGCTCGCCGTTCTCGTAAGCACGCGGAAGGTACTTGAAGATCGTCTTCAGCGCGCCGATCGCCAAGGCGTCGGTATACTCGGTTGCCATCATCGAGGCGTAGGCCTCCAAGGCATGGCTCACGGCGTCGATGCCGGAGGCGGCGGTAAGGCCCTTCGGCGCCGACATGTGGTAATCGGCGTCGACGATCGCCATATTCGGCAGCAGCTGATAGTCGGCCAAGGGGTATTTGATGCCGGTCGTCTCGTCGGTGATGACGGCGAAGGGCGTTACCTCGCTGCCCGTGCCAGCAGAGGTCGGGATCGCGACAAAGTAGGCCTTCTCCCCCATGCGCGGGAAGGTGTAAACACGTTTCCGAATATCGGAGAAGCGCATCGCCATGTCCATGAAGTCGGCATCGGGATGCTCATAGAGAACCCACATGATCTTCGCGGCGTCCATTGCCGAGCCGCCTCCGATGGCGATGATGCAGTCGGGTGCGAATGCGGTCATCTGCGCGGCTCCGGCTTTCGCGGATGCGAGCGTTGGGTCGGGTTCGACGTCGAAGAACGTCATGTGCTCGATGCCCAGCTCATCGAGTTTGTTCGTGATGCCCTTCGTGTAGCCATTGGCATATAGGAAGCTGTCCGTCACGATGAACGCACGCTTCTTGTCCATAACGGATTTCAGCTC
>CANQTB010000161.1 GCA_947626665.1 uncultured Eggerthellaceae bacterium | reverse complement strand
GTGGCGTCTTTCATCTGGAAGATGTCGCGGGCAGAGGGCGTGCGCGACGAGACGATCTCCTTGGCGTCGTTGCAGAAGAAGACGAGCGGCAGTCCGTCGGCTGAGCCGGTTTCGCCATAGGCTTTGGTCACGCGGTTATCGACGTTTTCCACCGCCGCGTCGGCGTCGTAGACGACTTTGAAGCCGAGCCATGCGAGCTCGTGGCCGTCGATGGCCTCAAGCGCCCGCTCAAAGGTGGGCACATCGGCAGCAGTGAGCGTTTTCGCCAGAGCGTCGAGGGCCTCTGGCCCCGTATGCAGGTCTTTCCGCGCAACCTCGGCGGAAAAGCAGGGGAAGTCGTCGGCGGAGAGCTCGACGGGCCTTCCCGCCTTCAGATTGTCGATGAGAGAGACGATGGCCTCACGATCCATAAGAACATCCTTTCACGATAGCTGACACGGCCTCAATGGCCGCTTGTATTTCGTCCTCAGCGGTGAACGAGCTGACCGAAAAACGCACCACCCCCTGATCGACCGTGCCGAGCGATTCATGCATGAGCGGTGCGCAGTGGGCGCCAGCACGTGTGCAAATGCCGAACTCTTGGGCAAGTTCATCGGCTATGGTCGCCGAATCGATGTCATAGATCGTTATCGCCACGATGCCGCATCGAAACACACCGCCATGCCCGCCACGAATACGAACGCCAGGAATGGCAGCGAGTCCTGCTTCAAGCTGATTTGTGCGAGCTTCGATTATGTCGTGCAATGCGTCTATACCGCACGACGTGACATAAGTGATGCCGGCACCGAGTCCAGCAATCCCATGCGCGTTAATCGTTCCCGCCTCAAGGCTTTCGGGCATACGTTTCGGGTGTTCGTGATCGTAGCTATGAAAGCCCGTTCCCCCAACTTTGAACGGCGGGATCTCGATGCCTTCCCGAACGCAGAGGCCGCCCGTTCCCTGAGGGCCATAGAGGCTCTTATGTCCGGTAAAGCAAAGGATGTCTATGCCGTCAGCTTGCATGTCGATGGGATAGGCACCTGCCGTTTGAGCGGTGTCGACCACGAGCAGCGCATCATGGGCATGTGCTATCTCGGCAATGCGCGCCACATCGTAGCCATCTCCTGTCACGTTCGAGGCATGAGTGACGACGGCCATGCGCGTGTTGTCCGTGAAGGAACGATCAAAGAGGTCATAATCAAGCGAGCCGTCATCGGCGATTGGCACAATCGAAAGCCCCGTCCCCTCCTGAACTTGTTTCCGATAGAGCGGGCGAAGCACCGAATTGTGCGAGGCTGCCGTCGTCACCGCATGATCGCCGCGTCCGAGCAGGCCGCCTATCACGATATTGAGGGCTTCGGTGACGTTGTAGCTAAATGAAACGCGGGAAGGTGAAGGAGCGTTGAACAAATTGGCAACTTGTTGGCGTACGCGATGTATGGCCATGCCTGCGTCGAGCGAGGCCTCGTAGGCACCACGTCCTGCGTCGCCGAATGAGAGAAGCGCATGGCAAATAGCCTCGGCAACTTCCGGAGGTTTTTTCTGTGTCGTTGCAGCGTTGTCTAAATAGATCATCGGATAAGCTCCTTGGCGGGTTTTCCCATTTCATACTCGAAAGTGGTTCAACAATAGCGATCACGTTTGGGATCGATCGAATTTTCAACTTCGATGACGCCGTTGGTGGCAACTCCGGCAGCATTGGCGAGGCTAAGTATCTCATCGCGATGCGTGCAATCTATGAGCAAAGATGTTCCACATGAGGCATGGGCATCGGCGATGCGGGGCGTCGGTGCGATGCGTGCTGAAATGCCGGCAGCTTTGCAGGTGTCATAGAGCACCCATACGTCGGTATGGGTGCTCACGAGTGCATAACAATGGGTATTCTTATGAGAAATCGCAGCCTGCCTTTTATTTCAATCCGAGCATTTCGATGAAGGCTCCGACACGGGTGCGCAATTGCTGGGCATCATTGTCGGCGTAGTCGGTCTCAAGGCTCAGGCACGGGATGCCTTCGTCGGCAAGTGCCTTGGCGACGCTCGGCTTCTCGATGTTATAGATGGTGCAGAACTTGAGGTTGCAATCGATGACGCCATCGACGTTGTATTCCTTGGCATGGCGGATGATGTCCTCGATACGACCCGGATTCGGCGTGAAGCAGGCGCAGTTGTTCATCATATAGCGCTTCGAAAGGGCCATGAACTGATCCTCGAGCGTGGTGCCGGAATTGTCGACCTGGTTTTCGAAATATCGCGTCCCGGTGCACATGTCCTCGCAGACCACGGCGCCGCCGGACGTTTCCACGATGTGATGCAGCTTCCAGTTGGGAATGGCCATCGGCGTTCCGGTGATCATGATGCGCTTCGTTCCCTTCGGGAAGACCCCCACGCCGTCGGCGATGCGCTGCTCCAGCTCGTCGGCCAGCTTGTTGGCCATCTCGGCACAGCGAACGGGATCGTCGAAGAACGAAATCTGTGTCATAAGCAAGGTATCTTTCCCGCTGATGGGAACCGGATCGGCTTTCCGAGCATCGTACACGCGGGCGATGGCCGCACGTTTCGCGTTGATGACATCAATCGCGTTGGCGAGCCGCTCGACGGTGAGGGCAACGCCCGTTGTCTCTTCCACCTTCTGGGCAAACGCTGCGATTTCGTCCTTCCACTTGACGACGTCTTGCTCGCGCTTCATCTGCGGCATATCCATGATGTAGGTCTCTTTGTCGGCGCCGAGAATCTCATAAGCCTTCTTCTTGCCGTCGCACGTGGTCTCGCCGACATACAGATCGGAAACCATGAAATAGGGGCACGTCTTGCCGAAGTGGGCCCCGAGCGATGCCTTGATGAGCGGACAGGTGTCGGCTGGGACGTACTTTTCGCCGTCGGGAACCCAGAACTGCGATCCGCCGCATAGTCCCGTGACAGCGCCATCGCAGGCAACGACGATCTCGTCGGGAACGTAGACACAGAATGTTCCGAAGACCTTACGGCCTTCTTTTTGCATCTCGATGAGCTCAGCGGGGCGAATGCCGTGGATTCCGGAGACGACATAATCATAGAACGCCATGTTCTCAGGACGGTTCTCCTGAGAGAGATAGGTGTCGCCAAATGCGGCAGGGAGTGCGTCGCAGAGCAGATCGTGAGTCTCAAGATCCATACCGAGCTCTTTCCACATCGGATGGTAATCGGTCATCTTTCTTATCCTCCTCGTATAGGTATGATGAAGAATTGTCTTTTGCTCTGTATTGCTTTTAATCAACGAACGCAAGCGGTGAGAGAGCTTGCTTCGTCAGGGACTGAAACGCTTGTGAGATGCACCGTAAAACAACTGACCACAAGAACAAAAGCAAGTACTGTCATGTGGGCAGCGCGCCATATACCTTTACCGCTCGAACAATCGGTATGTGCGCTGGGAGCTACGCATGCCAGCATGGCGTCGTTCGCAGAAAAGTGGCTATGTGTTTATGCGGAAGAAGAGCACGTCCATCCAATCCGCTGCAGAACGATCGAGTGAATGCGCTTTGTTTCGACGAGCCAAGGCAGAAACGCCGTCGATCTCTTAGGGGGTAGTATAGCACGCTTATGTGTGGTGCTCTCTCGATATCAAGAGAGCAGGCGGCGAAATGCACGGCCTCTCACGTTGCGTTCTTTCGGGTTCTTGCGCCCGGAGCGGTAACTGGAGCGGCACTCGCGTCTGTCCCATCGTCCATCGTTCAGATGCCCACTAGAGGCCGCGCCGGTGATGGGTTCTTGCGCCTGGAGCGTCTCTATCCCCTCAGAAGACGGATGACGCCCGGATGGGCTTCGGTGAAGCAGCCTATCAGCGATGGTTCCCTTCCGAGTCCGCTCTTTATGAGGTCCTCGAAATGCGCGGCCTGCTCGCTCGGGATGGCCACAAGCAGGCCCCCCGATGACTGCGGATCGCAGACGATTCCCTCGATCACCTGATAGTCCTCGTCATCAAGGTTGCCGCGATCAAGATACCCATGGGCCCACTCGATGACCTGAAACGTCTTGCCGGGACGGCAGAAATCGGCGGATAGCTGATAGACGCCGTCAAACAGGGGAAGCATACTGCAGTACAGATCTACGCCGACGTTGTCTGCAGTCATCTCGTGAAGATGGCCTGCGAGCCCGAAACCTGTCAC
>CANQTB010000160.1 GCA_947626665.1 uncultured Eggerthellaceae bacterium | reverse complement strand
TCGATGACGTCGCCCTCGCCGCCCTTACCTCTCAGCTCTTTTAATAAGATTACTTTCATGACGCCTCCCTTTAACCGCGGTTCCGGCGATCGCCACGACCGCTTACTGCGGGAACCGTGTAAGGCATAAGCGCCATGAAGCGGGCACGCTTTACCGCATTTGCAATATCACGCTGATGCTGGGTGCAAGCGCCCGTCACGCGACGCGGCTTGATCTTGCCACGGTCGGTAACAAACTTGCGCAGCATCTGCGTATCTTTGTAATCAATGTATTCTGTGCCGTCTTTGCAAAACTGGCAGTATTTGCGACGCGGCTGCTTCGCGTATTCAGCCATGCTTTTCTCTCTTTCTTTTAGAGACTCCTCCGAACTTACCCGAAAAAACGCCTTATTGGCAACGGGTATGAAGTTCGGGGCGTCATCACCACCTAAAACGGAATATCGTCGTCGTAAACCGCCGCTTCGGTGTCTACTGCCGGCGCAGACGGAGCCGTATAGGCACTCTGTCCGTAGTTGCTGCCATAGCTGCCACCGTAATTTCCGCCCTGCGAACCTTGGCTATCACCACGATTCGACATAAGCTCCAGCTCGTCGACGATTACCTCGATCTTCGATCGTTTCTGACCATCGCGTTCCCATTGGCTCCAACGTAGCTTTCCTTCAATCGCCACCTTGGCACCTTTCGTCAGGAATTTCGAAAGGCTCTCACCACGCGCACCAAACATCGTGCAATCGATGAAGTTCGGATAATCTTCCCATTCGCCGGTTTGCTGATTGCGTCTCCGGTCGTTGACCGCAACACCAAAACCCAAAACGGGAAGCCCCGATGCCGTCGAACGTAATTCAGGATCACGTGTTAGATTGCCGCTGATGATAACCCGATTGATACTCATAATCTTCCTCTTCTCGTGCTTCGTGGAGCAAAGTTTGCACCACTTGAGGCTACCTGTGCTCGATCATGCACACAGGTACGAACTAATCGCGATCGTCTCGACGCACGATCATATGGCGTTGCACCGCATCGGTGATACGCAGGATACGATCGAGCTCAGCAATGTTTTCGGGATCGGCATGGAAATCAATCAGCGTGTAATCGCCGTCAGTAAGACCATTGATTTCGTAGGCAAGTTTGCGCTTTCCCCATTCCTCGACGTTATCCACCACACCGTTGGCAGACGTAATCGTCGTATCGATACGCTTCATTACGGCTAAACGGGATTCGTCGTCAATAGTTGGGGCGACAAAGAACAATAGTTCATAAGCTTTCATCAGCTCACCTCCTCTGGACTATACGGCTTCGGCAGGGTGAATGAGCTACCGAAGCAGGAATCGAACCTGCCTATCTTACTCAAAATCCTGCGGCGCGTCAAAGCCTCTTTTTCCATGCCGATCCACCTTGCGCCACCCGCCCTCCAATCGCAAAAGAGCGGTCACTTATGAGAGTGAGTGACGCATGGCGAATTTATGTCGGAAAAGAGCCGGAAATCTGTCGTACAGAAATACTCGCCGATGACGGCAGTTTGTCGCATCGCAGTCGCAGCGTTGTCAGAGATTTTCTTCTTCGCCGTCCCCTTCAACGCTTTCAACCTCGCCAAAATCATCCGCCTTTTCAGGAATGTCGGCGTCTTCTGGAATGCCAGCATCTTCAACTTCCAAATAGCGGCTTTCAATTTCCTCGTCGGCATATTCCTCAGCCGCTTTCAGCCCTTCCATAAAATTTGGCGCATCGCCGATAAACGCGATCTCCTCTTCAAACAGGGGACAGTTCGCTTTATCAAGCTCATAGAGATAACACACCGCATACCCTGTCGGTGCCCCCGGAACGCCACCTTCGGCGATAAGAGCGTCTTTCATGCCATCGTCGGTATCGATATAACCGTCATAGCAAAATGCATAGGCGTCAGCTCCACGCGCCCGCGCGACGGTGTGCCGCGCCTCTTCAAAGCACGCATCCACGGTGTCGCCCGGATGGGTTTCCAGAAAGAGATTTTCTTTAACGACAAGAGCGCTGGTAGGAACAACTTCGTCCCCTTGCTCCATCTTCTCACGCGCTTCCTCCAAGACGTAAACGAGCACTTTTTCCAAAATCTCGGGAATCGGCGGCACTTCGTCATACGTTTTTTCCAGTCTTCGATCAGGCACACCTGCTCCTCTCTCGCAATCTGTCGGCATATAGTGTAGTGGAAAAATGCAAGAACCGAAGCGATAGTTGGCGCAAAGCAGGATCACTACGCTATACTACGGGTTGCCGTTTTTGGCAGCTATTTCATTCCGCGGAGGGATGTCCGAGCTGGCCGAAGGAGCACGATTGGAAATCGTGTATGCCTCAAAAGGGTATCTGGGGTTCGAATCCCCATCCCTCCGCCATTGAAAGTAAAGTTGCTTGCATAGATAAAAGATTTATAAAAGAGCTGCCTGAATATGTATGCAGGCAGCTCTTTTCGTATAAAAACAAAGGTGTTTGCAGTTACGTAATACTTATGAGGCCATTTGATGCGGACAAGGGGAAACCTTGTCGTTGAGAAGATCGGATATGGTCTTGCGCAGAAGATGCGAGAGCTGGTCATAGGGTATCGCATCTCCATCATCGACGGTGCGACAAAGCCCATCGATGCGATCTGCATCGTTTCGCAGATCCTCAGCGGTCGGTTTGGCATAGTGTTTGAGCGTCGTGGAAGATGAGCTGTGACCGAGCCAAAGCGATAGCGAGGCGACGTCCATGCCGCCGCGCAAAGCGGCGGTCGCGAATGAGTGACGCATCGTCTCGAACGTAATGCGAGGAAGCTTGTAACGATCGCGGAGTTCTTTTAACCGCCTCGATGTGTGCTTAGGATTGGCGCGGTTGCCGTAGTAGTTGCGAACCCACGGCCCTGAGCCGCACACGCTGAGGGATCCGATGAGATCACGCGCGTAGCCGTAGACGGGAAGCGTGCGTCTGGATTCAGGGGTCTTGCAATCGTGGAGCTCTATGGTATGGGAGCCTGCGGTATAAGCCTGCTTGATGCGCAGCGTCATGCTATCGAAATCTATGGATTCGCAGTCGAGCCCAAATGTTTCAGATGGGCGCAGCCCGAAGCAGAACCCTAAGACAGTAGCCCGCTCAACGTCGGTATTTGGCGCATAGCGATGAATCATCTCGATGTAGCGGACAATCTGCGTGAAATCGGTTAAGACGATGCCGTAGAACGGCTCGTCGCGAAGCGCCTTTGGCGGATAGACGAAACGTCCGCTCGCAACATTTATCGAGAGCAGATGCAGATCGTTGCAAGCGTGACCGAGCACCGCTGAGAGCGTATCCCGTGCGCGTTTGGCTGTTTTATAGGTCCTACAACCGTTGATCATCCTCTGCACGTCAGGATAGGTGATCCTATTGATGGGAACATCGCCGAAGACGGGCAGTATGTAGTTTTTGATGGAATAGCGATAGGAATCGAGCGTCGTATGACGCAAACCGCGCTTGTCAGGCCAGAAAAACTCGTCTAAGAACTGCGCGAATGTTGGTACATTCAGAGGCTCAGAAACAGCCTCTGGAGTGTCGAAAAGGGATAGCTGACGCGAGTAATACATGGTAAAATCACCTTACCTTCTCTTGAGGGTAAATAAGGGCCTTTGCAGTTGTGGAAGACGAATAGGGCTCTTATTTTTATTTTGACGTTGTGTACAGATATTCAGCGTATGAAATGAGCGCTCCTTTCTTCTCGTCGGGGATCTGCGTGCAGTAAAAAAGCAGGCTCCTCTCAAGATCAGTATCGGTCGAAGTACTATCGATACCAAGCAAAACATCAGATGAAATATCCAAGCACTTGGATATTCTCTCAAGCGTGGAAGCCTGCGGTCTGAGCTTGCCGGAGCAATAGCGCGAGACAGACGAGGGCGCTATGTGCGCCTTTTCAGAAAGCTCTGATTGCGTAATCCCCCGCTCTTCGATAACCATCGAAAGCCTTTTCCCGAAGTCCATTCAATCACCACCTCATAAGCATTGCCGGATTTGCTGAAACGCAATAAAAATAGCACTTTTTTGCGTTTTTGAAAAGCCGTCGCGCAAGGAGTTTTGAAAAAGCGGTAAGGGAGAAGAAGAGGAGAAAACAATGAACTCCAACGCGCAAAACATTCATGACTACATCATCGTCGAGAAATTCATGGCAATGCAGGAAAGGATGAACCTATCGG
>CANQTB010000159.1 GCA_947626665.1 uncultured Eggerthellaceae bacterium | reverse complement strand
TTCGAAAACACGCTTTTGATGGAGCCGTTCCTCGTGAAGCCCGACACGCCGCAGATTCAGGCGCTCCTTACCGCCTACAACGACGTGACCGGCGAAGGTGCAAAGCCATTCACGATGGGCGGAGGCACCTATGCACGCGAGTTCACCTCCGGCGCAAGCTTCGGCCCCGAGAAGCCGTGGATCGAAGCGCCCGAGTGGGCGGGCCTGATGCATGGCCCCGATGAGGCCGTGAGCGAGGATCTGCTCAAGGAGTCGCTCAAGATCTATGCGCTCGCCCTGCAAAACCTCATGGAGCTGAAGCTCTGATAACTATCGACGTTTGGCGTTATTGCCCGACGTCTGGAGTTATTGACTCAGGTTTGGACTCAGGTTTGGCGCTATTGCTTCAGATTTGGCGTTATTGCTTCAGGTTTGGCGCTATTGCTCAGCATGTCTTCAAACCGAATTAAACGTGCATTTCCCATAGAACGGGCGAGTTCCTCGCAACCTGAAGTGAATCCCGAACGAGAGAACAACCAACGAGGTATCGCGCTACTCGCGCCCGCTAAGGAGGCACGAGAGTCGAGCTTTGTCAGCTCGCTGGCATCAGTGGGCTCGTTTCTCCATTTGCATTCCCCAACGAGGACGGTTGTATCGTCATCTACTGCAACAATATCTATCTCCGCCTGGCTCTTTGTCATAGGATCATTGCCCCACCAACGGCCCACTTCGGTCATTTCGAACTCGAGGCGATTCGCGGAAAGCTCCCGCCACAGCCATTGTCGGCATATCGTTTCAAACACAGGCCCCATATACGTTGCAAGGCCCTCCATAATGCGCACAGCCACATTCTCTCCAAGGCCGCGTTCAATAAGAGATCGGCGCGGCCGTATAAACCGATACCAAAATGCGAAGAGAGGATCCGACAAATACCACAGGGCCTTTCGGCCAGAACGGCCCGAAATGGGGGTTTCCCGCTTAACGAGGCCGATGCGCACAAGCTCTTTCAGATAGTAGTCGAGAGCCGATGGCTCAATACCCGACTTCTGGGCAATCAGATTGTGCTGCGTGGCCCCTTGGGCCAATGCGGCAATGATCGCATTGTAAGCCGCCGGTTTGCTCACTTCTTGATTCAAAAGATTCGAAGGCTCCTCGAAAAGAATTGAGCCCGGGTCGAGAAAGACCTCTGCGATGTTTTCCTTGAGATCGCAATGCTGATCGAATTGCATGAGATAGAGCGGGATGCCTCCGACCATGCCGTAAATCTGCGCCTTTACCATGGCGTCGAGGTCTGGGTGAAATGCAAACGATTCGAAAAAGTCGAATGGCTTGAGCTCGATCTGCGCCGTTCTCCTCCCATACAACGGGCTCTTTCTATCGAGAAGCTGCTCTTTCATAAATGAAAGCGACGACCCGCATAGAATCAAATAGAGGCGGGAGTTCTCGCGATGGGCGTCGATGGCAGCCTGCAAGACCGAAGGTTCTCGATCCAACGTCGGTCAACGTCTGGCAAACACGCAAAACGCTCACTTAACAGCGGGCCTCGGTTCGGGTATACTTTCCCATGCTCGCAAGCGCAACAAGCGCGCTTCGGCTGAGCAGTTGCAATGTGCCCGGGTGGCGGAATGGCAGACGCGTCGGTCTCAAAAACCGATACCGAAAGGCGTGTGGGTTCAAGTCCCACCCCGGGTACCACTGAAGGCTTCCTCTTTCTCCGCTTCTAGTCCTGAAGAGATTTCTCAATCGGCACACAGCAAGATGCCCAACCCCGATTGAGGCTGGGCATCACAAAATCAATTATTTTGCCGCGCAGGTTCGCGTAGCAAGTTAGCGTAACTATGCAGGCTTCTTGTGACCGAACACCACGCGTGCGCCACGCCACGCCAAGATGACTGCAAGGACAAGCAGCAGGATGGCGATGGGCAGTTGCACCCAATTGGTGAGCGCAGCGGTTCCTGCCGAAATGGCAAGAATGTGGTTGTACGATGTTATGCAAAGCGAGGTAAGCGTGACGGCCAACATAAAGATCATCGGGATGTAGAACATCTTGTTGTTGCGTCCTGCATTGCCAAGCCATGCGCATACCGCGAGCAGGCCGAGTGCGGCAAGCAGCTGGTTCGCCGCGCCAAACAGCGGCCAAATCAACTGATAGCCGGTCATGCCGAGGCCCACGCCAAGCACCACGGCGATGATCGTGGCAACCCACGGATTCGTGAGCACCTTGCGCCATCCAGTAAGCTCGTCAGGCGTCATTCCCTCGGGGGTGAAGAGCTCTTGGAACATATAGCGTGCCAAACGGGTCGCCGTGTCGAGCGAGGTAAGGCAGAAGGCAGATACCGCCAAGATGAGCAGCGAATAGGCGATCGGCTGGAAACCGCTCAGGCCGGGGATGACGCCCATCATGCCGGAAAGGCCGGCGGCGAACACCTGCGTCGGCGAGGTGTAGGTGCCATCCATGTAACCGGTAAAGACAAACGCCACCGCGCACAAGGAAATGATTGCAACGAGGCATTCAATGAGCATGCCGCCATAGCCGATCAGGCGCGCCTCGCCTTCGCGGTTGAGCTGCTTCGAGGTGGTGCCTGAGGCCACAAGGCTGTGGAAGCCGGAGATAGCGCCGCAGGCGATCGTGATGAACAGGGCCGGGAACAAAAAGCCCGAGGTGGCAACCTTCGAAGTGCCTGCCGCTACTTGGAATCCGGTAAACGCCGGAATTTCGGCCATATCGGCGAGATCTTCAGGGGTTCCGGCAATGGAGGACCCGACGATGCCGAACAGCGCGAGAATGATCATGCCGTAAAGCAGATAGCTCGAAAGGTAGTCGCGCGGTTGAAGCAGAATCCATACCGGCGCAACCGAGGCAATGAGGATATAGATGCCGAGGATGATCATCCACGTCGTCGTATCGAGCTGAATGAGCGGGAAATTGAATCCGATGGCGACAACGGCAACGATGATCGCAATGGCGCACACCACGCTCACCGCACCGGGCACCTTGCGACCGCGCGTCGCAAGACCGAAGATCACCGCGACGACGATGAAGAGAACCGAGATCATCGCGGTCTGCGCGTTCGCGAGATTCGTTTCAGGGGCAGCCGTCGGCAGAACGGCAAACGTGCCGGCTACGATGGAGGCGAAAGCTGCGACAACGAGAATCAGGGTAAGGTAGGCGAAAATGCAGAAGAGCTTTTTCGCGGTATCGTCGATATTTGCCGCGATTACCGTAGCGAGCGTCTTGCCCTTATGGCGAATCGACGAGAACAATGCGCCGAAGTCGTGCATGGCGCCAAAGAAAATGCCGCCGATGAGAACCCACAGGACAACGGGGACCCAACCGAAAATCGCCGCCTGAATCGGGCCATTGATCGGGCCCGCGCCAGCGATCGATGAGAAGTGGTGGCCGAGCACCACATAAGCCGGCGCCGGCACATAATCGACACCGTCTTCAAGTTCATGGGCAGGTGTCGGACGATTGGGATCAACGCCCCAAGCCCGGGAAAGATACCCGCCATAGAACACGTAACCAGCGATCAGAACGACGATCGCGATTACCAGAACCAATAGAGCATTCACGGTTTCATTTCTCCTTTCCTCGCTCCCCGATCCATCATGCAACAAACCGCCGCATCAAAACGCATTCGCCTCCAGCGTTTGACGCAACGGCTTACCCATGGCGTTCGTGATAACTCGTTTGCCCGACAGATCGACAATGGCAAGGCGCAGATCGGCCCATCCTCCAAATCCAAGCTTGAAGTTTTTGCGAAACCGCTTCTTCTTCGCTTGGTGGGCCGCTGCTTCGTCAACGTTCCTCGCGATCACAACCAGCGACAGATAGCTGGTCATGTGATCGGGAGAAAGTTGCACCTTCCCTAAGCCCTGTGTCGTGACAAACGTCACCTCGCGTTCCAAAAGCTCCTCGGTCAGATGATCGATCAGCCTAAAGAACAGGTATTCATGGGAGCTTACTTCCCACAACTTCGCGCGCTTAACCAACACGTATTGCGAAGTTGATGAATGGAATTCAGCATAACCTTCGAAGACGCGCCCGCAAAACTCATGATCGCGAGAGGTATCAAAATAAGCCTGATGTGCATACAGAAGACGTGTGAGAACGTCCTCGGGGCTCATTTCCTCGCAAGCGAGATCGTTTTCATGCGCTTGCTTTTCTAAGGTTTGTGCTTCTTCCTCATGACCCATAACGTTTTCTCCCCAGAAAAACTCTGGGCCTCAGATTGAATCTGA
>CANQTB010000158.1 GCA_947626665.1 uncultured Eggerthellaceae bacterium | reverse complement strand
GCCCTCGATTGTTTTCAGATGTTCCCCGAGAAGCCATCGCAGACCACCACGTCGAACGCGCCAGCGAGAAGATCTCCGCCTTCGCAGTTGCCCGCAAACTCCGGAAGCCTTTCTGCGAGCAGATCATGGCAGCTCACGGTGAACGTAGATCCTTTGGTCTCCTCAGCGCCGATATTGAGAAGCCCCACCTGTGGGTTTTCCACGCCCATGATGCGCTTTGCATAAACAGCGCCCATTTCGGCGAACTGCAGCAGATATTCGGGCTTGCAATCGGCGTTCGCCCCAACATCGATCAAAAGGGTTGGCTTGGCATATGACGGGATGATCTGACCAAGCGCCGGACGCTTGATACCCTTGATGCGCCCAATCACAAGCGTGCCCGCTGAAAGGCAGGCCCCCGTGGAGCCGGCGGAGAAAAACCCTTGCGCACGTCCCTCGGCAACGAGGCGGCAGCCGACGACGATCGGCGAATCTTTTTTCGTTCGCACCGCATGAACGGGATGTTCCCCCATTTCGATGTTCTGCGTGGTGAAAACCGCCTCACACCGCTTATGCGCAGAGGCGAAGTCGGCCACGATTTCTTGCGGACCGCACAAAAGAAGCGTCAGGTTAGGATCAGCCTCCAATGCCTGCACAGCGCCATCAAGCACCACATCAGGGGCAAAATCTCCCCCAAGCACATCAAGCGCAACCTTTACGGCTTCAGACATACAAGCTCCTCTTCGTCCCCAACGAATCCAAAGAATACATCATACAGATGATAGCCCAAACTCTCCCCGATGAAACGCCGGGCGGCATAATGTTTCGCTGAGTATCGCGCGATTCTCACGTCTTCTTCAAACGTTTTCAACGAATCGGGCAGCAGACGCGTCCCTGGCGGACGCGACGTCCTCCTACACAAAAAGAAAACCGCGCCCTCAGCACGGTTTTCGTTCTTTTGAAACTTGGCGGACAATCTCTTCGATATGCCCAGCAATTTCGCCTGTTACTCGGTTTCGATGACCTCGCGGCTCTTGTAGTAACCGCAGTTGGGGCATACGCGATGCGGCAGCTTCACCTCACCGCACTGTGGGCATACCGAACGCGATGGAGAGTCCATGCGATCATGGGTTGCACGACGCTGACGCGTGCGGATTCTTCCAGTTTTTTGCTTCGGTACTGCCATTGTATGCTCCTTTTGAAAAGCGGCTTGTTGCCGCACCTTGTCTTATGCGCAAGCCGTTATTCTAACAAACGCCCCTTTGTGACGCAAGCAAAAAGCTGCAGATATTACTTCCCGCGCGTATCGCGCGTTCTCTGTTCAAGCGATGCGGAAGGCTGCGACGGAGATTGCGCTGCCGCGGGTTGTGGGGCGGATTGCTGAGCGGCCGCAGGTTGCGAAGCAGGCTGTATGACAGCTTGCGCGGCACGAGACTCGCGGTTTTTCTGGCGGGTATCGCGGACGATATGGCGCGCTGCACTCACGGCACCGCGACCGTATAAGCCAGCGTCGCGGCCGATCGCATTCGAAATGACCACCGCGATGAGGAAATAGGGAAACGCCGTCCAGCCGAATATCTCGCATCCCATGAGGATCGACGCCACGGGGCAGCGGCTGACCGCCGCAAAGAATGCCATCATGCCCACCGCGGCCGAAATGCCGGGGTCGCCGTTCGTGAACACGGTGCATGAGGCCCCGAGCAGCGCCCCCGCGACGAGTGTCGGCATGATCTCGCCGCCCTTCAGCCAGAAGCCGAGGGCAAGCGTGGTGAGCACGATCTTGATGATGAATCCGAGAGGATCCTGCTCTCCCTTGATCGAAACCTCAACAAGATCGGCGGCGGAACCCGCATAGGCGAACCAATCGAAGGCAAAAAGCAGAACAACCGTCGCGATGCTTCCGATGAGAAGCCAGATCGCATAATGCTGAGAGAATCTCTTCGTCCAGCTCTGAATGCCGCTCATCGCGGTGACGAACAAGAGGCCGCATATCGCGCAGATGACGCCGATGATGATGCATTGCCCGGCGATCTGCCACGAGGGCTCGGGGATTGCCACCTTCGGAATGATGTCTCCGATACCGATCGCCGAGGCGATGAAGAAGGCGACGAAGCACGCGAGAAGGATGCTCGCGATATGCTTACGCACCGACATCTTGAATCCCGCAAGCTCAAGCACGAACATCGTAGAGCCGAGCGGCGAGAAGAAGAGTGCGGCGAATGTGGCTGCCATGCCACAGGCGGCCGGATAGCCGCGCATGCCGCGGTCGCGGATGTCCTTCGCGTAGGGGTCGGCCAGCGAGGAATTCGTACGCGAGATAACATCGGACGCACTCGCCTCTGCTGCAGCGCTTGCGGACGGAGGAGCAACGGGGCCTCCCTCGGGCGTCGGCGCTTTCGACAGCGCTTCTTCGGATGCCTGCCCCTTTGACGAGGCTTCCACCACTGCTCCCACCGTCGGCGCTTTCGGCGGCTCGCTCAACGCTGCTGCCATAGAGGCGGAAACCTTGCGACCCTCCTCGCGCAATTCCGAAACGGCGGCACGCGGAGTAGGCGCCGAAACGAGCTTTTCAGCGATCTGCGTGAGATCGTGCGGCATATGGCCGGCAGCTTTTGCGGCCGCCTCCACCTTCTTGACGCCAGCGCTTTGGATGGCGAGCTCCTCCTTGAACATGGAGTTCGGATCGCCGTCGGCGAGCGGCGCCACATCGTCGATGTATTGGTTCAAAAGCCCCTCTTGGTTTTCCTGCTTCATTTCGGCGCTTTCAAAGCGCGTCGTCTTCAGCTTAAAGGGACGGCTCACAAGTTCACCGAGAGCCGCTCCCATATGAAGCGCCCCTGCTTCCTTCCCCACCGAGGCGCCTCCCAAGGTGGAAAGGCAGGTCGCTATCAGAATACCCGGCGCCAGTTCGGCGGGCGTCGGCGCATCTGCACGGATGTAGTCGACCACCTTATGGGTCGTCATATCGAAGGGAAGTTTCAGGGCCCGATAGAGAGCATACGAAAGAAGGGCGAAGGCGGGCAGAATGAGAACGAGCCAATGGTGCGCCTGCATCTGGCGATAGCAGAAATCGACGCAGATGCAGAGGATGACCGACGTGAAGGCCCCGACCACGCCCACGACAAGGGCGAAGACCGTATGTTTAACGACCTCTTTCGCGTCGAATTTCACAAGCGTCGCCTCCAAACGCCTTAAGCTGGACGCCGACCTTGGGTGAATACTACTCTTCGAAGGAAAAGTCCTTGAGCACCGAAAAAGGATTGTTGGCTTTTTGAAACGCGTCGTCTTCCTGCGGGACACATGCACACGGTCCCTTGTTGAGATTCTGGCCGCACGTAGGGCAAAGTCCCTTGCAATCTGGCGAACATAAGGCAACAAGCGGAAGCTCTAAGACAATCGCCTGCTCGAAAAGGGGCGTAAGATCGATCTTATGGTCGGCGGGCAGAATTTCAAACTCGTCCTCTTCCATATCGGCGTCACGCGACTCGGGATTGATAAGAAAATATCCCTCGATATCGGCTTCGATGTGGATGTCGAAGGGCTCGAGGCAGCGGCCGCACGTGCTCGTCGCATCGCCCGACACGATTCCCGTGACAAGCAACGCTCCTCCGGTGTTCGTGATATCGAGGTCGTAATGCACCGGCTCGCGGAATTCGTACGTATCAACTCCACGGCTAATCGCACCGAAACGGTAGTCACCTTCATAGTGGGCGCTCTCCGCAGTCGCGAAAAGCTCCTGAGGCAATAGGATGTTAAGCGGCTTTCTGCCCATGGCAAACGTATGCTCGAAGCGATGTTAGCGAACCGTGGTTGCAGCTGTGGCGTTCAGGCGATCGCGGCAACGACGCACATTGCTCAAAAGGGTATCGAGGCTTTGCTCCACATGTCCGAACACCTCGTCGGCGTAGTCCTCCGCGCCGGCACGCGTCTGACGCTCGAGTTCGCGGGCATCCGAAAGGATGGTGTCCGCCTGTTGCTGCGAGATACGCACGATCTCCTGCTCGCTCGCGATGGTTATCGCTTGGCTCCGCGCATCCTCGATCATGCGATTCGCCTCTGCCTCCGCATCGTCAAGCAGGCTTTGACGCTCCCTCACGATCTGGCGCGCCTGCGAAAACTCAGCCGGAAAGGTATCACGGATCTCGTCCATGATTTCAAAAGCGGCTGCGATATCAACCTGACGAAGATTGTTTTTGCCGAAAACGGGCTTTGAATCCTCAAGCAAAATGGAAAGCTCTTCGAGAAGACCGAGAACCCCTGTTTCGTCCATGTGTTCTACCTCCAGCTAACATACAACGTTTTTG
>CANQTB010000157.1 GCA_947626665.1 uncultured Eggerthellaceae bacterium | reverse complement strand
GGCGAATCTACTCAACGTCCGCGAGGCCCTTGAACTCGAACGCCCCCTCGCCCGAGCGGATTGGGGCAAGGGGGCGTTTTTCAAAACGCCGGAATTAAAGAAGCTTTTCGATGGCGGCGATTTTCACGCAGCAGACAAACACGTCCATCGCTTGGTCAAGCTCGTCGAGCGGCGGCAAGGTCGGCGCGATGCGGATGTTCGAATCGTGAGGGTCTTTGCCGTAGGGCCACGTGGCGCCCGCTCCCGTCATGACAACGCCCGCATCTTTCGCCAGCGCGACGATGCGCGAGGCGCAGCCCTCGGGTGCGTCGAACGAGATGAAGTAGCCGCCGCGTGGATGGCTCCATGAACCGATGCCGGCCTCGCCGAGCCCCGCCTCAAGCTTCTCAAGCACGAGTTCGAACTTCGGGCGGATGATCGCGGCGTGGCGCGCCATATGGGTGGCGACGCCTTCTGCATCGCGGAGGAAGCGCACATGGCGAAGCTGGTTGATCTTGTCATGGCCGATGGTCTGCATCCCCAAGAGCTTCTTCACCTCGGCAATGTTTTCGGCACTTGCGCCGAAAGCCGAAATGCCCGCGCCGGGGAAGGTGACCTTCGAGGTGGAGGCGAACTTGAAATAGCGGTTGGGATTGCCCGCCTGCACGCACGCAGCGCCGATGTCGAGCAGCTGATCTTGCTCAGCGGGGTCGTCGTAAAGATGATGGACGGCATAGGCGTTGTCCCAGAAGATGCGAAAATCGTCCGCCGCGCATTCCATTGAAGCGAGCCGACGTACCACGTCGTCGGAATAGGTGACGCCGCCCGGGTTGGAATATTTGGGCACGCACCAGATACCTTTCACGCGTTCGTCTGATGCAGCGAGACGCTCCACCTCGCCCATATCAGGCCCCTCGTCGGTCATCGGCACGGGAATCATTTCCACGCCGAAGGTCTCGGTCACGCCGAAATGGCGATCATAGCCCGGCACGGGGCAAATCCATTTCACGACATCGTAGTCTTTCCAGGGCTTGCTTCCTAAGCTGCCGAAGCTCATACAGCGAGATACGGTGTCATACATGATATTGAGCGACGAATTGCCAAACACGATGACTTGATTTGCTGGCTCATCGAGAAAGATGCTCATGAGCGCCTTTGCCTCGGGCAGCCCATCCAAAACCCCGTAATTACGGCAATCGGTGCCATCGGCTGCTTTGCAGCTATCCTGCGACGTAACGATGTCGAGCATCCCCATCGAAAGGTCGAGCTGCGCCGCCGCGGGCTTTCCCCGTGCCATATTGAGTGCAAGCCCCGCCTCAAGATATGAGGCGTACTCCTCTTGCAGTCGTTCGAGTTCTTGACGCAGTTCCTTTTGTGATAAATCGCGATATGCCGGCATCGATTGCGCTCCTTTCGCCTAAGACCAACGAAATTGTCGGCCAGAAATCACTTTATTGCGGTAAAGTATAGGACTTGGGTGTCCTCCTTTAGTGTGTGATGTTGCCGTCTTTTGCCGTGATGTTTTGCATTATAGGCGAGTGAAAGCGTGATCAGGCACAAGAAGGGGAGATGCAGCGCGAACGTACGACAAGGGATGGTTTGGTTCATGGAATTCTCTGATAACTTTTGGGTCCTCTTCGCGATGCTTTTGTATTTCATCGTGGTCATCACGATTGGATTCATCTATGCGAAACGCTCGAACTCCTCAACTTCTGAATACTTTCTCGGTGGCCGCAAGGTGGGCCCGTGGTTCACGGCGCTTTCCGCAGAAGCATCCGACATGTCGGGATATCTGCTCATGGGTCTTCCCGGCCTTGCGTTCTTCACCGGATTCACCGACGCGGGCTGGACGGCCATCGGCCTTGCCGTGGGCACCTATCTGAACTGGAAACTTGTGGCGAAACGCCTGCGCCAATACACGATCAAGGCGGGCGATTCCATTACGCTTCCCGAGTTCTACAGCAATCGCGTTCACGACAAGCAGAATGTTGTGCAGTGCGTGGCGGCGATCATCATCCTCATCTTCTTCTGCGTCTACACGGGCAGCTGCTTCGTCACCTGCGGGAAGCTGTTCAACACGCTCTTCGGCCTCGATTACGCGACCATGATGGTGCTCGGCGCCCTCATCGTGTTCCTCTACACGCTCGTCGGGGGCTATCTCTCCGTGGTTGCAACCGACTTCGTGCAGGGCTGCCTCATGTTCTTCGCCCTCATCGTCGTGTTGGTGGGGACGGTGGCCTCCATCGGTGGCGTTGAGAACACCGTTGCCATTCTTCAGGCGATCCCCGGCTTCCTCTCCGGTACGCAGATCGCCGTGCCGATCCTTGATGCGGACGGCGTCCAGATCATGCAGGATGGAGCAGCGATGTTCGGCGATTCCGCCGATTACGGCATCCTCACCATCATCTCGATGATGGCATGGGGCCTCGGATACTTCGGCATGCCCCAGGTGCTTGTTCGCTTCATGGGCATCCGTAGTGCCGAGGAAGTGAAGATTTCCCGCCGCATCGCAGTCACGTGGGTGGTCATCGCGCTCTTCTCCGCCATCGCGCTCGGCCTTGCCGGCCGTGCCCTTATCCCGACGATGTTCGGCACGCAGTCCACGGCGGAAAACGTGTTCATCGTTCTCTCGCAGATCCTGCTTCCCGCCTTCATGTGCGGCGTTGTGGTATCGGGCATTCTGGCGGCCTCGATGTCGTCGTCTTCCTCGTATCTGCTGATCGCCGGCTCGTCGGTGGCTGAGAACATCTACCACGCTATCTTCAAGCGCGACGCCACCGAGCGCCAGGTTATGATCGTCGCGCGTATCACGCTGATATGCGTGCTCCTGCTCGGCATCGTCATCGCCTATGACGAGAACTCCTCGATCTTCTATGTGGTGTCCTATGCGTGGGCGGGGCTCGGCGCCTCGTTCGGTCCGCTGACGCTCTGCAGCCTCTACTACCGCGGCCTCACGCGTCGCGGCGCTTTGGCGGGCATGATTTCGGGAACGGTCTCGGTGATCGTGTGGCACAACGTCATCGCTCAGCTCGGCGGCGTCTTCGCGATCTATGAGTTGCTTCCGGCATTCATCATCTCGACGATCTTCATCTTCGTGTTCTCGAAGCTCTCTCCGCCCCCCTCATCCGAGGTCCTCGAAGAGTTCGATACCTACATGCAGGTTGAAGAACCCGTCGCGTCAGAGCTTGAGTAGTTCCGCTGTTTTTCCAAACAGCGGAACTCATTGACGCTGCGAGGGCTTCCAGCACGCCATCTTCCCCCTTCTGTGCTTGCACTCATGTGCGAAGCACATTCGTCCGCACGTCGGGGGAATCTGGGGCACTGGAAGTCCTCTCGCTGTCTGACTAACGCCAACCTGAGCGACAAAAATAAAAAGGATTTATGTGAGGTTCAATGCTCCCGAGGGAACGGAGGGGTTGAGGGCGCATCGGCGTAGGAAGCAATTATGCGAAAATTTTTATGCATGATTGCTTCCGTTAAGCGCCGCCTTAAGCCCGAACGCCCCTCCGACCGAGAGGGGCATTATGCAGAGCGACTGCGCGTCCGACGTCTCTCTCTTGGGCGAAAAGCGCTACGCGCGGCTGGGGAACTCGCACTGGGCCTTCGCAAGCACGTGGCCGCGGATAGCGCGACGAAAATCGCTCAGGTAATAGCCCTCCGCTAAGGGCAATTCGCAATCGAGCGCATAGACGTCAAGCGTGTAGACATGCGTTTTGTCGGGCGGATAGGGGCCGGTGTAGAAATTCGCCGAAGGATCGCCGCGATGGCCGCCAGCCATGGGCGACCACGACGAGTTCGCGCCCTGAACCATCGAAATCGCCCCAGAGCGCGAGGCGTTCTCGGGAATGAAGGTCGTCGCAGGATCGATGTTTGCGGCAAGCCAGTGGATCCAGCAGAACCCGCCAACGGGAATTGCATCGAAGTCGATGAAGACGAGGGCAAGTGATTTTGCATCAGCGGGCACGTCTTTAATCTCGATAGGAAACGAGACGCACGGATGACCGTTAAGCTTGCAGCTTTCGGGAGCGTATTTCCCGAAGCGATCAGGCAAAAGCCCATTTTCAAGTGGCACGTTAACGTTCATATCAGTACCGGACAAAGATCATGCCGGAATGAACGGCGCTTTCTTGGACGACCGCGCCGGTATGCGGTGCGTGGATCATCATGCCGCCGCCGATATAGATGCCGCAGTGATGGTCGTTCGTGCAGATATCGCCCGGCTGCGGATCGGAGACGCGCGTCCAACCCATGAAGGTGTAGGTGGTGCCAACGCGCACGCCGTAGGAACCGGAGAGGCAGTAGCTGACGAGTCCGGAGCAATCAAACGAATCAGGACCGCAGGCGCCCCAAGCATACGGTT
>CANQTB010000156.1 GCA_947626665.1 uncultured Eggerthellaceae bacterium | reverse complement strand
ATGCGACCGAGACGACGACGCAATTCAACCAGACCTTTATGCGAAAGCAAATCGTGCACATGGGCGAGACGGAGGATCCGTTCATCTGTGTCACGCGCATCGTCGATAAGCTGTGCGAAAAGCTCGGCGGAGACGACAAGATACTCTGCCGTGATTTCCAATTCAACGGCACCTACCGCACGAAGGAGGATATCTATCCCGTTTGGGCGGAGATGTTCGGCGTCGAAAGCTGGCCCGAGGCGGTCAAGAAATCCGAGGAGCATACGATAACCGTTCCCATCGAGGAGCTGTATCAGTTCTATCAGCATCTCGATATCGTCGATGATGGTCTACCAGCGGGGTTTGCGACGCTTTCTCGCAAGTGCGAGCCCTATGTGACCATGGCGGTCATGAATGGTCGAACGGGTTTTCCGTATCAGTTCCCGTTCGAGCAGGTTGCTGCGGACGGATCGTTCCCAGAATACGATGCCGTGTGTACATACAAGGAGCAGAGCGAAAACATGCTCCAGGATGATCCCGAATACCCCTTCTATCTCACCACGGGACGGGTGGCTCACTATCACCATACGACGTTGCGAACTGCTCCATATAGCCGCGAGCTTATTCCTGTTCCGGATATGCGTATCAATCCTCGCGATGCGGCAGACCTCGGCATCAAGCATGGTGATTGGGTGGAGCTTTCGAGCCGCCGCGGAGCAACTCACGGACGCGCCTATCTGACGGAAGGTGTGCGCCGAGGTGTCGTCATGATGGAGCGCTTCTATTTCCCGGAAAGCTATGACAGCACCACGAAGTCTATGAGCGGTGGCTGGCGCCAATGCAACGTCAACCTCATGGCACGCGATGATGTCGTCAACGATAATTTCGCTTCCGCATCCTGGCGCGGCTATCGCGTCA
Organism: uncultured Eggerthellaceae bacterium; assembly: GCA_947626665.1. Classification (GTDB taxonomy): domain Bacteria; phylum Actinomycetota; class Coriobacteriia; order Coriobacteriales; family Eggerthellaceae; genus CANQRF01. Next base: position 3,445 of record CANQTB010000156.1, on the reverse strand, counting down.
ATGTGAGGAAATCTGAAAAGCCGGACAGTCTTTGGACCGAACCGGAGCAATTCCGTCCCTTCATGCCGAATCACACGTTCGGATCGCGTATGAAAGAGAGGGCGAGCAATGCCTAGAAAATGCCTTGTTATCAATCTCGATCGCTGTACGGGATGCGACAGCTGCATCGTAAGTTGCAAGTTTGAGAACCATCTGCCGCTGGGTACATTTTACAACCGCGTCATGCAGGTGGGTCCGACGGGCACCTACCCCCATATCGAACGTTACAACCTGCCCGTTCAATGCCAACAGTGCACACACGCCCGCTGCGTGGAGGTCTGCCCGACAGGGGCTTCGTACCGTGACAATGAGACGGGCATCGTGCTCATAGACGAGGGAAAGTGCATCGGTTGCCAGTATTGCCTGTATGCCTGCCCCTACGGCGTGCGCAGCTTCAGCGAGGAAGACGGTGTTGCGCGCAAATGCACGTTGTGCCAGCACCTGACTGCGGACGGTAAGGCAGATCCGGCATGCGTGCATAACTGTCCGGGTGGTGCTAGGTTCTACGGCGATCTCGACGACCCCAATTCCCCCGTGTCGCGCGAATTGTCCAAATATGACGAGACTTGCATCCATACGCTGGGAGCACCTGAGGGTGAGGAGCCTCTGACCAAGTATATCTTGTCACCTTCGAATGCACATTGGAAGGAGTTGGTGTAAGTGGCACCGAAGATTCAATGGCCCCTCGTGCTGTTTTCCATGTTGGTCGGATGCGGTGGTTGCTGCTTCGCCTTCGCCGGCCTTGCCAACATGCTCGGCGAGGCGGTTGACGTGACGTTTATCGCGACTGCCGTTTCCTTTGTGTTCGTCATCGTTGGCTCTATCTGCTCCGTTTTGCATCTTGCGACACCGCGTCATGCTTTCGCGGCTGTGACCCATATCCTGTCATTCTCCGGTATCTCCGTCGAGTTCATCATGCTCGGAGTGGTGTCGATATTCATCGTCGCCTACGGAGCTTGTTGCCTCTGGTTCGATGTTGTGGAGATTCGGCTTGTGCTCGGTCTGCTCGGAGCTGTGGCGGGAATCGTGCTTGCCTTTGTGACGGGACATGGCTACCTCATTTCCTCGAAACCAACATGGAACACGAAAAAATTACCACTTGCGTATACGGGAACCGCGTTGGTTGCCGGCGGATTTCTCTACGCTTTGGTGTCTGCGATTGCAGGCGGGATATGCGCTCAGGAGTTGCCGATGAAAGCAACACTGATCGTCTGTGCATTGTTTTCAGTGGCGACGTTGGCGGCCTATGTCGGGCATCTAGGCAAGAAGAAAGCGAACACGAACGCGAATTTGTTTCATGTGGGCATCGTTGCCTGCGGCTACATCGCGACCCCTGTGTGTGCTGTTGTCCTGGCGTTTTGCCCTTCCGGCGTGGCATTCGGCGTGGTGGCGGCATTCGGCTTGGCGGCATCACTTGCAGGTGGGTTAAGCCTTCGCATGCTCATGTGGCTTGTCGGAGCGGGCTATCTGTTCTTCTTCGAGGAGGCCCGTGCGAACCGAAGCGCCATTCTCAATTGCGGCCCGACGCAAAGCTTGTCTGGCAGCACGGAATAAGTGAGGTGTCACGATGATCTTTGATGATTTTTCCCAGGTGCAGCAGAACCGAACCGAACTGTATCGATTCTTCGCCCGCCTATTCAAAGGGCCGCTTGCCCAAGATGACATCGAAATGCTCGCAGCTGCCCAGCTTGTTACCAGAAAAAGCGGGGACGCCGCCTTCGACCACGGCATGTGGGTCATGGGGCGTTATTTGGAGAAGCGCAACACGGGCACTCGTGAGTTTCTTGGCCGCGATTATGCGGCGGCACTCATGGGCATCCGTGATGAGAACGGTCGCTATGCCCTTCCCTATGAAAGCGCCTTCGTTGGTGTCTCGCAGAACTATATGGGTGCCGCTCGCGGCAAGGTATACAACATCTATAAGAAGCAGGCGCTCAAATTGCGTGAAGGGATCGATCTTCCCGAAGATCACCTGGCTTTCATGTGCGAGTTTATGGCATTGCTGGCCGATCAGACCGTTGCAGCTAAACGTGATGGGAATGAACAGGAACTCCGTAACTCGCTGCTCCTTTCCGAAGCGTTTCTCAAGCATCATATATTGAATTGGTATTCCGAATTTGCCGCGCTGGCGACTCGTCTCGTCGACGATCGTTTCTATAAGGGTCTTTTCGAAGCCGCCGGTGCGTTCTTCTCCCTTGATGCCAAGGTTATACATGGCGTCTTGAGGGAAGAGAAGATTAAACATGCCCGTAGCTTTAATATCGCCCAGTGGGAATTGGCTAATCCTTCGAATGAAAACGCCGCATCCGCCTATCCGACGGTGAAGAGAAATGCCTGTCTGCGTGTGAAAGGCATGACGTGCGACGTGTGCACCTCCGTTTGCCCGGAGGCGATCGATCCCATCGCGAATCGAAAGAAAAATCCCCAAAACGTATGCACGTCATGCGGTGCCTGCGTGGCCGCATGTCCGAAAAACGCCCTGACTATTGACGATTAGAGGATGTTTTGCCGGTTCGACAGCCCCAAGACCCCGTTTGGGGCTGTCGTCGAAATGAGGTTTCAACGCCGCAAGAAGGTAAGCGGCGAACAGTATTAAGGAGGTTACTACCATGCGTGAAGATGGAGGCTACGCGATCAGGGACAACGTGCCCATGGGAAAGGCCATCGTGTACTCGCTGCAGCACTTGATGGCGTTTGTCGGCGGCGGCGCAATTGTGCCTGCCATGATCATGGGGCTCAACCCGGCGCTTGCCGTGTTCTGCACCGGCTTAGGCACGATCATCTATCTGATCTGTACCCGCAATAATGTACCCAGCTACTTCGGCGTCTCGTTCAGTTTCATTACGCCGATGGCTGTCGTGACGGCTGTCGATGGTATTTCAGGTGCCTTGTGCGGCATCGTCGCCGTCGGCGTTGCGCTCTGCGTTGTCGCAGGCATCGTAAAACTGACCGGCACGGGCTGGATCGACAAGGTGCTTCCCCCGGTTGTGACCGGCTGCATCATCGTTGTGATCGGCGTAGGCCTTTCTGCGACGGCTGTTAATTCGATCATGTTCGACGGCGGTGCAACGGATACGTTCGATACCAACGGCTGCATCGTCGGCTTTATTACCTTCCTCGTGGCGGTGGCAGCATCAAGCTGGTTCCCGGGCTTTTTCAAGATGGTGCCCGTTCTCGTCGGTATCGTAGTCGGTTATCTGGTCGCCATTCCCTTCGGCATGGTTGACTTTTCAACGATTGCCGAAGCTGCCTGGATCGGTCTTCCCGAGGTGACGTTCCCCACGTTTAGCATGAACGGTCTGCTCGTTATCGCACCTATCGCACTCGTACTGGTGGTTGAGCATATCGGACATCTGATGACAGTCACGAATCTTTCAGGCGAAGACTGCAACCAATACCTTTCTTC
>CANQTB010000155.1 GCA_947626665.1 uncultured Eggerthellaceae bacterium | reverse complement strand
ATTATCGTATGCACTGTTCGTAAGAGCAGCGCAGATCAGTACTTCGCTTCGATTTCGCCGGCTTCGAGCTTCTTCAGGCGCTTCATCTCGAACACCGCGAAGATGGCAGTCGTGAAAATCGCGAGGAAATCCGAGATCGGCGCCGCGAAATAGAGGGCGTCGAGACCCGTGAGGCCAGGGGCGATTGAGGGCAAGATGCCAGGGAGCACCATGATGAGCGGCACGAGGAAGAGAATTTGCCGCGTCAGCGAGAGGAAGATGGATTTCGCCGGCTGCCCCGTGGCCTGGAAGTAGTTCGACGTCACGATCTGGAATCCAACGAAGGGAAGCATGAGGAACTGGACTTGCAGGGCGAAGATCGTGAAGTTCAAGAGTTGATCGTGGGTAATGCCGAACGCTTGGATGATCTGCGTGTCGAAGATCCGCAAGATGAGCCACATGACCGCGCTGAAAATGGTCGCGCCTGCCACACCGAGCCACCACGTCTTCCGCACGCGCGCGATGAGGCGTGCGCCGTAGTTGTAGCCGAGAAGCGGTTGGAGCGCCACAGCGATGCCGATGAGCGGCATGACCGTGAAGGCGCCGATGCGGTTGATCACGCCGATGGAGGCCAGCGCGTCGTCGGCACCGATCACGCTCTGGGCGCCATAGATGACCAGCTGGTAGTTCAGCACGAAATTCACGATGGCCATCCCAATCTGGATGGCGAAGCTCGGCAGGCCGAACACGACAATGCGCCAAACGACCTGCGCGTTCAACTTCATATAGCGCACGTGGAGCTTCAGCGGCACGTTCTTCGTGAAGATGAAATACCAGAGCACCGCACCACATGAGCACGCCTGGCCCGCGAGGGTGGCAAGTGCGCTTCCCGCGACGCCCCAGCCGAGCACGATGACGAACCAATAGTTGAAGAGCGTCGCCGCGGCAAGGCCGAACACCATCGTCGCGAGCGCGCGGTTCGGAGCGCCGGCGGTGCGGATGAAGTTATTCACACCGAAGCCGATCTGCTGGAGGATGAAGCCGAAGCAGAGTATCTGGATGAAGATGCGCGCATAGGGCCGCACGTCGTCGGTGGCGCTTGAGATCGTCAGGAGCCAATCGAGGATGGCGGGGTTCGCCGCGAGAAGAGCGATCGCCACCGAGAGGATGATGCTCGTCGTGACGACGTTTCCCAGGCTGATCTCGGCACCGATGCGGTCGCCCTCGCCCAAGCGGAGAGCGGCAAGCGCATTGCCGCCGTTGCCGAGCAGCATCGCGAGCGCCATAAAAACGATCATGATGGGATTCGCCACGGTGACGGCGGAAAGCCCGAGCTCGCCCATGGCGTTGCCCAAAAAGATCGAATCGATGATGTTGTAGGAACCGTTGACGAGCATGCCGACAACGGAGGGAATGGCGAATTCGGTGATCAGGCGCGGAATGGACGCCGTGCCCATGCGCGTGACTTTCGCGTCGCGCGCCTCATCGGAAAGCCCCCGATGGGGCTCATTGTTTAACGGTTCTGTTTTCTCTTGTTCATTTCCGTCAGTCATACGTGCTTCTTTACAAACTTTCCTGCAAATATCCCAACCCGAGTATTCCTCTTCTGCCGCAAAGCGCAATGTTCAATTGTAGTCCTTTCATCGTTGGCTTCAACACATATAACGATTGTTTATCACGTACTAAATAATTGCTCAAATTGCAAAATAGCGGCACGCATTCTCTACAATAAGAGCGAGCGCGAAGGGCAGACCAACAGCGGCCCCTCGAGTTCAGGGGCGCTTAGCGGTGTCGAGGAGGGAACATGAGAATTGAGCAACTTGCCTGCTTTGAGGCGGTGGCACGCCACTTAAGCTACACGAGGGCGGCTGATGAGCTGCACATCACCCAGCCGAATGCGAGCCAGCAGGTGCACGCACTGGAAAAGGAGCTCGGATTCCCCCTTCTCAAATGGAACGGCGCGAACGTGGCGCTCACCGAAGCCGGCAAGGCATATTATGCCGAAGCGGCGAAGGTGCTCGAAACGCTCGTGCAGGCCCAAGTGCGCGGACGAGAGATCGATGAAGGATCGTTCGGCACGCTGACCGTCGGTGTGTTCGGGTCATCTCAAAGCGAGGACCTGTTACCGCTCATGGCATTCAAAAAGCGCCACCCGCAGGTGCGGCTCTTCTTCCAACGCGCGAGCTCGGATCTCTCAACCCGGCAGATGCTCGAAGGGAAATACGACCTGTGCTTCATGCGCATCGACCCCTATCTCGACGATCGGCTGGAGGCCCACGGAAAACGTACCGATCGTTGCTATCTCATCGTTCATTCCACCGACCCGCATGCCAGCCAAGGGAGCATCACGCGCGCAGAGCTCGCATCCTATCGGCTGATCTTCGCATCTCCCGACCGCAGCTTCACCGTTCCTTCCGCCCAACCGCACGATGCGGCGATGTCCGAGCTCAGCGAAAACATCATCTTCGCTGAAGACCAGGATATGGCATGGTTTCTCATGCGCATGGGCTTCGGCGCCCAAGTAGTTCCCAAAAGCGTCCTTCATTTCGTGCAAAGCGATCTCCGCGCGCTGGAAATAGTCGAGCCACCGTATGAGGCGACGCTTGCCTGGGTGTGTTCGAAGGAAAACGGCAATCCGACGCTTGGGCTTTTCCTCGCTGAATTGGACAAGCGCTCGTAGCTTCAAGCATCCTTGCCTATAAAGATTCAGCTGGCATGCAAACATCATATGCCGTTTCTTTATAGGCTCCCCTGAAAGCTTTATCACAATTTCTCCACAATTCGTCTACCATAGCCTTATCCCTTTCAAAGATAAGGAGGCAACGAATGGGAAATCTATCAGTATCGCGTCGGCAATTCCTTGAAGGCGGCGCTCTCTCGGCGGCAGGGCTCGCAGCGGCAGGGCTGCTCGCCTCATGCGCTTCCAACCAGAGCGCCGAAACGGGAAATGCCAACACCGAAAGCGCGGGCAACACCGCTGCGGAAAGCACCGCTCCCGAGCTGCAGACGGCCTCGGAAACCGTCGAGAGCGACATCCTGATCGTCGGCTGCGGCGGCGCAGGGCTTATGGCTGCCTATGCCGCCGGCAAGGCGGGCGCAAAGAACGTCCTTGTCATCGGCAACTGCCCTTCGATCACCGACAACAACGGCAATATGGTGAGCGGCACCTGCGCCGTCGAGACCCCCGAGCTGAACGAGCTCGGCCAAGAGTTCTCGATCGAGGATCTGTTCGCCCGCATGATCGACTTCGCGCACTGGTCAGTGAACGCGCTGCTTCTGCGCAACTGCGTGAGCATCATGCCTGAGACCATCCAGATCTTCAAGGACATGGGCGTGGAGTTCACGCTCGGCGCCGACCGCTACAGCATCGGCTTCATGGACGTGCATCTGTTCGCCACCCCCGACAAGAGCCAAATCTTCCAGAAGTATCTGGAAGACAACTTCGGGACGCAGTTCCGCTTCGGCGTTGAGGCCCACCACGCCATCATGGATGGCGAGAAGTTCGCGGGCGTTCAGGCTGAAGACGAAGACGGCAACATCATCGATTTCAAGGCAAAGGCCACCTGCCTCGCCTGCGGCGGCTACATCGCCAACCCCGATATGCTCGCGCAGGTTTACGGCGACATGCCGATCGTCGCTTCCTCGACTCCCTATCAGACCGGCTACGGCATCAAGATCGGTCAAGAAGCCGGCGGCTTCTGGGAGAACTCCCACGGCATGGGCATGAACGACATCTTCGGATCCACCACTGAGCTCGGCTTCAACCTTGGCGAGCCGCTTCTGGGCTGCGCCTTCTACGGCGGCCTGATCGTGAACCAGATCGGCAAGCGCTTTGTGAACGAATACATGCTCGCAAACGCCTCGATGGCTGGCGGCGGCGAGGCAACGCTGCATGCCGAACGCTACTACGCGATCTTCGGCAACGACATCATCGAGGGCCTCAAGACCCAAGGCTACTACCAGCTCATCGGCAGCCCTGAGTTCTGGGTATCCGGCATGCTGCTCTACAGCACGCCGATCGAAGACCTCGACACCAAGCTGCAAGACGCGATCGATCTCGGCTGGGTGCACAAGGCCGACACCATCCAAGAGTTGGCGGATGAGCTCGACCTTCCCGAACTCGTTGAGACCGTGAAGACCTATGACGGCTATTGCGCCGATGGCTACGACCCCGTCTTCAACAAGCAGAAGGAAATGCTCGTCCCCGTGGAGACCGGCGGCCCGTACTACATCTTCAAGTACAACCCTGGCGCTTTCAACACCTTCGGCGGCTGCCGTACCGACGAGTACACCCGCGCCCTGCATTCCGACTTCACCGTCATCGAGGGGCTCTACATCGCGGGCGTAGAGAACGGAAGCCTCTACAGCCGTCCGTACTACGACGTGGGAGGAACCTGCTCCGGCCTCGCTTATGCC
>CANQTB010000154.1 GCA_947626665.1 uncultured Eggerthellaceae bacterium | reverse complement strand
CTGGATGCCATAGCCATCATCGTAGGATCCCCGTTTCTGTTCTATGTATTTTGCGATCTGGTCTATGGCATGATCGCTGGTACTACCGGAATAAAGCTTCGCTTGGATCAATATGCGAAGTCTCAGGTCATCAAAGACGGCCTCGACATCAGCGTCGGCTCCATCTCGCTTGTCCCGTTCGTTTTTAGGAAGCACCCGTGCTGATGATGCACCGACTTTTTCCATGAGCCAAGCAACGAGCTTTTCAAATTGCCAGTCATTCAATTCGTCAAAAATGGTATCGATCGTTTTCTTTCTCAACGCCTCCGCTAGCTTATCGCTAAAAGGAATAGGTTCTACGAAATCAATGGCTTTCTGTACATCCTCTGACTCCGCATGGCAGTTGGTTCCTCTGGCCTTCAAATTTCGTTGGAGTACGGGCGTGGCATCTACTCGCCTCATTGCCTCCTTCTCAATGGACACTGTTCGGAAAAAGCCAATATCAAAATAGACTTTCAAACCGTCTTCGCCCTCACGATAGAACCCTTCCTCATCGAAGAAGACACCTTTATTGGATACACGATTCACGACTTCTGCAGGAAGTTCGTTTATGGCTTTTGCTTCACCTGTGATTCGAGCCACAGAGAAGAATTTTTTATCCATGAGAGGAACCACGACAATATCATTTATTGCAAATTCTTTTACAAAACGACGAAGGAATTGACTGTTGCCCCCAGTTTCGATCATGGAATCGATCCCGGCATCATCTGTGATCCCCTCTTGTACGAGATAGTGCCAGCCAAGCGTCAGATATCCCTCATCATAAAGCGCGTAAGACAAAGGACTCCCTGCAGAAATACGTTGCAGCCAGGTATTCATTTGAACTCCCTTCTATATCAGATATATTGCTATACAGGTTAAACCGTTCGTCTTTTTCGATTTTGGCGAGAAATCAACTGTCAATCCATCGCATCAAGCCAATGCTCCTGAACGTTGATAGTATGGCATTACAAACCGACAATCAATCAAACAACTAGTCTGGCCAGGGTAAATAGGCTTGTCACAATGAAGCTAAGCTTTCGCAACGCCGTTAACGCAGCGTTTTCCGTTTCATGTGCATGACAATCCTCGAAACAAGAATGGCCTCCGTCGCAGCTCTTGCAAGTGGCACCAACCCCAGCATCGTGATTGCCGACGTGTCGCCTGCTGTTCTTTTATCATCTCGTCACTACGGCGATCGAAAGTAAAGCTCGTAGATCTCTTCGAACTACATGGCTATTCTGAATCGTTTTCTCTGCCGCGATAAAGATCGAACGAGAGCTCGTTATAGTCTATGCCGATGCGGTCGAATACACGCTTTAGAATAAAGCATTTCGTTTCCGTGGAACTTCCCGGATTGAAAAAGACACCATCCCCTACTTGGGCCCAGTGCGGATCGTCCTCCTCTTTGAAATACCGTGCGGGGAACTCAGTTTCATCTGTATAGCGCTTTATGGCAGCAGGATCGAGCTCGCTGATCTGAGATAGGACCCCACAGATCATCTCTGCCCAGTTCTTAACAGCGAAGCGCGTGCCCATAAAGGTATATGCGGCGATTTTGCGGTTGGTGAAGTTGAAGTCCTCATCTAGACCATGCTCTTCATGAATGTCTGTTTTGGGTATGAAACTTGTGGTTGGAAGAGGCCAGAGATTCAGGAACTCGTCTTTCAATAGACGGTTTCTCTCCTCAAGCTCAGCCTCTCCCCACGATGAGCACGACGCTATGTAGCGATTCATCCTTAGACTTGAATCATTAAAGCCATTGGCAATATCACGCTTTTCGGAGAACTGTCGGTTGCTGTATTCGGAGTTATATCCTGTCAACGTAAGGTTTGCCAGTCTGTTGACCCATGTCTCATGGATGGTTTCGAAATTAGGCCCAAGGTCCTCTTTCCATCGTGAACTAAGCGTCTGTGGCATGATATGTTCGACCGAAAGGACGTCGTCCAGAAGGTCATCAACAACGTTTACGCGCTCCCTGCTATCGCCGTTTTCCAGACGATCGTAAAGATAGAACTTGTTATTTTGGATGTGATAGAAATCTCGCTCATCGAGCGACCGCAAGAATTCGGCATCGCTTGGGATGCGGCTGCTTCCCTCTTTATGAAGAAGAATGTAGTCCAAAACCTCTTTATAGGAACCGCCGTCAGTACTTCCGCGAAGACTTTCGGTATGGAGTGTTTCGAAGACCTTGTTTAGTGCGTTTGTGGGAACTTTACATGCCCAACGTCTGAAAAGGTAAACCTCAATGCTTTTGAGCACACTCGCAACGTCCGCATCGCCGATTTCGCCATTTTCGCGGTATTCTAAAAGATTGAGCAAAAAAGGATTAACGACACTCGTCTCCTGAAGGCCAATGCGTCTCAAGGCTGCATCTATCTGAGTTGACCCTGTCGATGCATCCTGTATTGCACGGTAATGTCGCGAATACTTGAGCAGCTCTTCCAAGAGCTCCCTTGTCGCATCGGCAAAGTTTCGTGCATATTCACGAAAGACGGAGTAAACCTTTTTGATCGCCGGTGTTTGCCGCGTTTTGGCAGCCAGCCAATCGCGGACAAAACCACTCATGTTGTAGCCGGTGTTCTTCTCAATGGGATTCCAGTATCGCTCGTAGTACTCCTCTTGAAGATCAGTACTTAGATTCATCAATATGAAGTTGCGTATCTTATCGCCTTCACTTAAATCAAGCCCGGTCGAGTTCAGGCTCTCAAAAATGAGTTGGGCATCGTCGTCTCTGTCAAGCGTAATATCGATCACCATGAGCTGCTCGATGCCCTTCAAAAGATCATCGGCGCTAAATATGGTCTCATCAATGCGGTTGAGAAAATAGCGGTAATTATGGGTTATGTTCGAGCCCTCGATCATCTCCGCTCCGACGGATCGAAAAAGTCTCTCATAGGCTTCCTGATCGTCTTTGATGAGCTTGAGTTTTAGTTTGGACTCATCCTTGTGGTATTTATCGACAAGGTATTCATATCGAACACGTTCGGTAAGGCTTTCGTCCTCCACCGCGAGGCTTCCCGAATCGACTTTCGCAATGAGCGCGGTAAGAAACAGAAATACTGTGGTTATGCGCTGCTGACCATCAATGACAACGCGAATATCGCGTTCAGCCTTGGAGACTATGCTGCCGAAGAAGTGGTTCTCACGATCGTCGCGCAGCATATCTTCAATGTCATCGAACAGACGCTTACAATGTTCGACTTTCCAATCATAATTTCTCTGATAGACAGGAATGACAAACCTCGTCTTAGCACCATTCAAGAGATTGGTAAGGTATTTCTCTTCGCCTTTCATTGCTGTTTCTCCATGTCAACTTTAAAAAATACATTAGCGGTAGGTTATAAGAAGATGGGTGCTGCAATATCTTCAGCATCATCGAGTTTAAACAAAGCGTGTGTCACCCTATAGCTCATGCTATTCCGCCTTCCATGCAAACGGCCAATTCGCCGGTTGAGGCTTCTCATGCAGCTTCGGCAAGGTATTGACAATCTCGAGCGTCTCTAGCGAAACCCTCACTACGCGTTTCACTAAGTCTACGATATAGCGAGGATCGTCGGAATACTCATTCGGATCGTTGACAATTCCGCTCGCCTTGTCCTTAGTCACCTGATAGCGATCCATCAGCCATCCGATGGCGCTCTTGCCATTCACCACGTAGTCGTAGGCCGCCAAGGGAATGCCCTTGAGCGTCAGGTTCTCAGCCACATAGAGTACAGTTTGGTCGATGCCCCGAGGATTGTCGTCACTTTTCTTGCATTTGCCGAACCGCATCTTCTCGGTACGCCCTGGATTTTCGCTATTACCCTCTTCTTCAAGTGGAAAGGGTTCAACGTTCTCGTAGTTCAAGTGCCAGTAGGCAAGCTCACGTCCTGCTCGCGCAAATGCAGCGAAGTCCTCTGCAAGCGGAATACGCGGGAGTTCCTTCATGAGATTTGCAGCAAAACGCTCACGGTATTCCGATGAATGAAGGATTCCGTAAATATAGTAGAAGATGTCTTCTTTTGTTATTTCAGGACCGCCATCTTTCTTTTTTCGAGTTGCATAGATTTGAGGGTATACGCTCCTGAAAATAGTAAGCGCTTCGTCGGTTATTCCATCATGGCGAATGTATTCGGATTCGTCATCTGGAAACAATCCGCCAAGTTCTTCGTTTTTCTCATACCAATAAAGCGGAAAGCATTGGCAATCTCCGACGAAATGCAAATCTGGCAAATTATCCGTTACGAGCTGAGAAACATTTCTTCCACCCGTAAAGCAAATCACCATATTTTCATTCATTTGAGAAGAGCACTGCTGGTAGGTCATTTCGGCCTTTTCCCCTTCGTCACCGAAAAGTGGAAAAAGGCGGGGTTGTTGTGATGTTCTTTCATTAAGTCTTGAGTCGAAATACAACCATTCTTTGCAAAATGGTCTGTATTGGCATACAACTCTTTTAT
>CANQTB010000153.1 GCA_947626665.1 uncultured Eggerthellaceae bacterium | reverse complement strand
TTCAGCGGCGGCTAAGCGTCGTGGGACACGTGCCCGCCCCCGCTCGTCTTATGCACCGCATCTTCCGCTGCCTTTGCCACCTTCTGGGCAGACTTCATCGCTTCCTGCGCCTCTTTTCGCTCTTGCGCAGATTCTCTTTGGACAGCATGCTCTGCATTCTTCACATCTTTCTTCGCCGCCTTAAGGGCTCCTTCAGCTTGGGTCAGCGCCGCCTCGGCCTCTTTGAGCGTAGTCATCTCTGCCGCCTCAGCAGGAGAAGTCGCCAAGCTCGACCAGCGATGGCGCTGGCTATAGATGATAAATGGAACGGCAACCATGATCGCCCAACAGATAAGCAGCGTAACCACATACACGACATTCGCCTGAGCCGACAGCTCGCTGCTGGGGAAGAACGACACAACCAACGTCGCCAACGTAACGAGAAGTCCACATCCGGCAAAGATGCATTTGCCGACGGTGCCGCCCGGAATATGGAACCCGCGCTCGAGATCCTTATGCTTGAACACTAAGACAAAATAGCCGATGAAAAGAAGTGTGTAAGCGACCAAGTAAATGACGACCGTCAGTCCGATCGCGGTCAGGTAGCCGACCGACGAGGAGGAGCCGCCAGAAAGCGCGATGGATCCGCAGAGGACGCCGTCCCAGACCGTTACCAAACAAGCCTGAATGATCAGCGTTTTCACCGAAATACCATGCTTGTTGGTCTTGGTGAAGGTGGGGGGAAGCAGTCCATCTTGAGCCGTTGACAGCAAAGCGCGGGAAGGACCGACGATCCACGCCGAAATCTCCGCCAAAACGCCGAGAGAAAGAAGGACTGCCATAACGTAAGGGACCCAGCCCATATGAAGCTGTGTCGTGAACATGGCGACGAACGCCTCGATGACACCATAGCTCATATTTGCATCCAACGTCGACATCGGCATGGTGATGGCCACGCAGATACCACCGATCGAGCTGAGAACGATGGCAAGAACGCAAAGCACGATCATCACAGCAGGATAGGTGCGGTTCGGATTGCGAAGCTCGTTAACGTGAGGAGCAGAAGCCTCAACGCCAGCGTACGAGAGGATGAACGTCGCAAAAATGACGAGCGTGCCGACATCGGCAAAATTTGGAATGATACCGGTGTTTTCCTGAGCCAAATAGTTTGTTCCTCCGGTTGCCAAGTAGGCGATCAGCCCGATGATGAGAACGACGACCGGAACCAAGATGCCGCCGAGAAAACCGATCTGTGCGATTTTCGCGGTTAGCTTGGTGCCGCCCATTTGCGTGAAGGTCAACGCCCACACAACGATAGCAACGCCGATGAACATGACCAAGGGGTTCTCGTAGAGGGCATCCCAGTGGAATAGATAGGCCAATGCTGCCAGCACGAAAAAGACCATGGTGACAAAGCCCACGCTGATCTCGAGGAATTGGTAGAAGATCGCGGCGAAGCCCCACCGCTGACCGAGCGTTGCCCCGATCCAACGATAAATGCCGCCGCTTTCCCATCCTTTGACGGTTGCCATCTCTGCTGCCACCAAGGCAACGGGGATGAACCAGAAAATGCCGCCGACGATGAGGAAGAAGATAAGATGCAAGCCAGATGACGCAAAGCTCGGGTATTCATACACGGCCATGACCATCGAGGCCGTGATTGAGAAGAACCCAAAGAATCCCAGAGTTTTTGCGATCGGCTTTGCGCTCGCGCCCGCTTGCTGCGGTTGCGCAGATCCCGTCGTCTGAGCCGGCGATGCAGTGCTTGTGCTCTCAGTCATCTTGACCACCTTCCTATGCCGCTCGCCTTCGACTACCCAATCCCCTTTGCCGTTTAGCAAACCATTTGACCAGCGAGAACATGCGATTTGCCACTCGGCAACGGTGATTGTTGCCTTGATAATAGAACGTGGATTTTCTTGAATGGCCGAAACAGCCATCTGTCACGCTATCGTCGCGAAACGATGGACATCCTGTGAGGGTTTGTATGAAATCCGATGACAAACTGTTGAGGAAAGTCTCTTGACAAAGCGAAAAGTCCCTTTGCGCTGAATTTTCACCAAAGTTCTTTGTCAATCTTTCTACGGTTGGAAAGGCAATCTTCGGCTTGACCTTGAGCTTTCTATAATGGAACTCAGAAATGAGTAGAAGGTACGGGCTAGATGCCCGGCAGAGGGACAATGTCGATAAAAGGAGGCGTCACATGATTAAGAACATCTCGGTGAACCAGCTGGAAGAGGCCATCCATGAAGCCTACGAGACGTGCAGAACAATCGAAGGGGGCGCAAATGCGGACTACATCCCCTATCTTGCGAATATCGATTCGGATTTGTTCGGCATAAGCATCTGCCTCGGCGACGGAACCGTTCTTTCCCGCGGAAACACCTCCTACGAATTCGGCATCGAATCGGTATCGAAAGTCCATACCGCTATTTTGGCATTGCGTCAGTATGGCGCTGACGAGATCCTCGACAAAATCGGCGCCGACGCGACGGGGCTACCATTCAATTCCATTTTCGCGCTCCTGCTTGAACGCGATCATCCCTCGACGCCCTTGGTGAACGCCGGCGCGATCACCGCCTGCAGCATGATTGAGCCGAAAGGAGACTCCGATGGGAAATGGAAGGCGATCGTCGACAATATAACCGAACTCTGCGGCAGCGAGCCCCATCTCATCGATGAGCTGTATAAATCGGAGACCGCGACCAACTACAACAACCATTCCATCGCTTGGCTTCTGAAAAACTACGATCGTATCTACGACGATCCCGAGATAAGCCTCGACCTCTATACCCGCCAATGCTCCCTTGGCGTAACGGCTGAGCAGCTGGCGATCACTGCCGCCACGATCGCCCACGATGGCTACAACCCCGTAACCGACAAGCAGGTCTTCGATGCAGAACTTGCCCCCAAAGTGGTCTCGATGATCGCAACCGTCGGATTCTACGAGCATACAGGCGATTGGCTCTACACAGCAGGCATTCCCGCCAAGACCGGCGTGGGTGGCGGCATCATGGGAATCATGCCCAACGTCTTTGGCATCGCGGCGTTCGCACCTCCGCTTGATGAGGCGGGCAATTCCGTGAAGGCCCAAGCTGCCATCAAGTTCATCATGAATAAGCTTGGGATCAATATCTTCGGAAGCACGCGCGTCGAGACCGTGGGATCGGACTAAGCGCCCGCTCCTGTTTATCGTCAGTTCCGCTCTCGATCCACGAAGGGATCAGACGCGCTCTATCGCGCTCTGATGCTTTCTTATACCTCCGGAATCTGGAGTGCTTAGAGGAGTCCCAACGCGCGGGAGCCAAAGTATGCGATGACGATGACACCCAAGATGATGCGATAGACACCGAACGCGGTGAAGTCGTTGCGTTTGATGTAGCCAATGAGGAACTTGATCGCAAGGATTGAAACAACGAATGCGGTGACGATGCCCACGCCAAAGATGAGCCATTCCGTTTGCGTATATGCCATGCCGTGGCGGATGAGTTTCAGAAGGCTCCAACCAAACATGATCGGAATCGCGAGGAAGAACGCAAATTCCGTGGCAATTGTGCGCGAGGTGCCCAAAAGCATCGATCCGATGATCGTTGAACCCGATCGGCTCGTGCCGGGAATGACGGCGAGGCTTTGGAAAATGCCAATGGCGAAAGCCTTTCCATAGCTCATCTCCGAGAAGCTGTTCACCTTCGCGATAATGCTCGATGCATCACGTTCGGTGTCGTCATTATCGATTGCGTCACGTTCCCAAGAATCGACACGCGCGTGCTTGCCATGGCGCCCTACCGGTGTGGCGACGCCTTCCCCCCGTGCTGCAAGCGTTTGCAAGGCCATCCTCTCTTGAGCGTCAAAGCGTGCCCGATTAGCCGGGCGCGCCGCAAGCGTACGCGCCGATGCCTCGGCGATGCGACGGCGATTTCTCCGTTCAATGAGGATAAAGATGATGCCATAGATGATGAGTGCCGCCGCAACCACCCAATAGGCAACACGGCTGTCGTTCATCACATGCTCTTCCATCCAACTATCGAGGGCAAACCCAACGATGGCGGCGGGAATGGAGCCAACCACCACCTTCGCCCAAATGCCCCACGTCTCACGCTTTTGGCTGCGGCTTTTGCGTGGGGAAAACGGGTTGAGTTTATGGAAATAGAGCAAGATGACGGCGAGGATCGCTCCGAGTTGGATGACGACGAGAAACGTATCGTAAAACTCGGGAGAAACGTCGAGCGGCGCAAGCTGATTGAGCAGCATGAGGTGGCCCGTCGATGAGATCGGGAGCCATTCGGTGATGCCCTCGACGATACCGAAGATAAACGCATGTATGGCAGTTAAGAAGGTTTCCATGCTCTACATGGTAGCAGATGGTTATCATGAGCTGGGCGACATACGCGCTGGTTTCAACGATTTCTCGCAACGAAACGTACGGTCAAAGAATAAGGAGGCGTTTGTGAACAAGGCTCCGCGTGAACTCTACGACAT
>CANQTB010000152.1 GCA_947626665.1 uncultured Eggerthellaceae bacterium | reverse complement strand
GGTGAATATCATTTCGGTCATACCCTGCCCCGTGGGGTCGGGCATGGTCACCACCTCGATGCGCGCATAGCGGAAATAGCGCTCGGGGTGCTCGGTGAACATAAGAATGCCTACGTTGAGCGGATGCATGTCCTCAGGCGGTCCGGAAACGAGCTGCATATCCTGCGCGATAGACAACGTGTCGCGCCCTTCCAATTGCTCGTAGAGATTGCTTCCGACCCGTGATAGATGATCGCGCATCAATCCAAGGTCGAGCTCATCCACCGACGCAAGCAGATTCGGACGATCGTCGAAGGGAATATCGGTTGAGACGTAAAAGAGATCCTTTTCTTCGTCAGGCGAAGCGACGACCGTGCTGCTCAGTCGTCGAATGTAATAGAGCTTTGCCGAAGAAGCTGAAAACACATCCTTCGACGCTTTGTAAGGGCGCCCGTGACCGCCTGGCACCCAGATGACGATGATGTGTGCGCCTTGGAAAAAGACCGGCTCAACAACGGGATAATACAGAGGCTCGATACGATGGCAGAAGCCGACCATTCGTTTGAGAATGTCATCGATCTCGTTTTGAGGGATGCCTTTTGGCGGTAGCACGGGAACGCCATCACGTTCCTCCACGCCCAAGATGATGTAACCCCCACCGATGTTGTCGATGTCGTTGGCGAAAGCGCAGATCGTATGAATGACGGGATTCGGGTTGAACCCCGCCTTGAACTCAATGCGCGTCGATTCAACGATGCGGCTGTTGAGAAGGTCTTCGATGTTGACAGGTATGGCCACGGCATCCTCCTGGGGGTCTACCCGCCATTATGAACCGACTCGATGGACTCGACAAGTGTTTTATCGAGTCCTCGACAAAATTTCATCGAGCACTCGATAAATTGGCATCGAGTGCATCGAGTACTCTTGGGCTAGCCATTAAGAAAGTTACAATTCGCGGACAACGCCCATAGCGAAGCGAGAAGCTTCGATGTGCCCATAATTGCCCCGAGAGGCGACCGAGTTGGCTTTGTCCAACACAAAACATGCCAGTGGCATGTTTTGCAAGGGGAAGATGGAGCGCCCGAAACGTCCGCAGCGACAGCTTGTTGCGCTGTTCGCCAGAACAGCGCAACCTAAAGCAATCGGAGGTTTACCTCTTTCAACTGTCGCGTGGTCACCGGCGAAGGGGCGCCGGTCATCGGATCGGCGGCGCTCGAGGTCTTCGGGAAGGCGATCACGTCGCGAATCGAGGGCTTGCCCGCCAGAAGCATCACGAGGCGGTCGAGGCCGAGCGCGATGCCACCGTGGGGCGGCGCGCCGAGCTCAAGCGCATGGATGAGATGGCCGAACTTCACTTCGATCTCTTCGTCGGTCAGCCCGATCACGCGCAGGATGCGCTTCTGTTCCTCGGCGTTATGGATACGGATCGTACCGCCGCCCACCTCGAAGCCATCCAGCACGAGGTCATACGAATAGCTTCCGCAGGCCAAGGGGTCAGTTTCAATCTTGTCGAGATCCTCATCGAGCACGTGCGTGAAGGGATGGTGCTCGGCGTCGTATTTCTTCTCCACCTCGTCGTAATGGAACATCGGGAAGTTCACGACCCAGAGCATCGCATGCCCCTCGCGCGGAATGTCGAGCAAATCGGCCATCCGGAGGCGCAGCGCCGAGAGCGCCGCATTCGCGATGGCGGGCTTGTCTGCCGCAAAAAGCACGAGGTCGCCCGGCTCCACCTGAAGCGCCTCTTTCATGGCGGCAAATTCATCGTCAGTGAAGAACTTGATGATCGGACTCTTCTCCTGGCCATCCGTCGTGAAGGCGATCCACGCCATGCCCTTCGCGCCGTTTTCGGCCGCGACGTCTGCCAGCTTCTCGATCTCGCCACGGCTCCAGTCGCCGGCACCCTTCGCATTGATGGCCTTCACCACGCCGCCCGACTGGGCGACCGAAGCGAACACCTTGAAGTTCGAATCCTTCACGATGTCGGTGAGGTCGCAAAGCTCCATCCCGAAGCGGATGTCGGGGCGGTCGCAGCCATAGCGATCCATCGCCTCGGCATACGGCATGCGAATGAGCGGAAACGTTACATCGGCGCCCACCACGGCAAGGCATTGCTGCATGACGTCTTCCATCATGTCGATGACGTCGTCACCATGCACGAAGCTCATCTCGATATCCACCTGCGTGAATTCGGGCTGACGGTCGGCGCGCAGATCCTCATCGCGGAAGCAGCGCGCGATCTGATAGTATCGCTCCACGCCCGCCACCATGAGCATCTGCTTGAACTGCTGCGGGCTCTGGGGCAGCGCGTAGAATTTCCCTGGGTTCGGGCGCGAGGGAACCAGATAGTCGCGTGCGCCCTCGGGGGTGGAGTTCGCGAGGATCGGGGTCTCCACCTCGATGAAGCCACGTTCGTTCAAGGCGGAGCGAAGTGCCGTCACCACACGATGGCGCAGCATGAGGTTCGCCATCATCTCGGGGCGGCGAAGGTCGATGTAGCGCCATTTCATGCGGGTCGTCTCATCGGTTTCAATGCCGTCCTCAACCGCAAACGGCGGGGTCGCCGACGTATTGAGAACCTGCAGCGACGAGGCGAGCACCTCGATCTCGCCGGTTGCCATCGAGGGGTTGATCTCCCGTTCCCCCCTCATGCGCACGGTGCCCTCCACACGCAAAACATATTCGCGCCCAACATGCTCCGCGGCGTGGAAATCATCCTCCGTCACGCAATCGGGATCGACGACGATCTGGGTGTATCCGCTGCGGTCGCGTAGATCGATGAAGATCAGTCCGCCGTGGTCGCGGTTATGCCATGCCCAACCCGTGAGCGCCACCTTTCTTCCCGCATCGTTCGCGCGAAGCTCGCCGCACGTGGCCGTATGCATGCAATAGCTATTGAGATAATCAGTCATGAAGAACCATCATCCTTTTTTAACGATTGAGTGACGAAGGGTTATTGTAGCCTAATGTTTCGGCATGTGCATCGTAAGGACTGCCGACGGCATGCGGGTTTTTAAATGGATGCGTCAACGAAATAAGCTGGGCGAGCGGAGAAACCAACGAAATCGCCGCCCAAACGAGCGGAAGCGGCGGCGCGGAAAAGCTCCTCAGTCAAGCGCGTCGGGCGGAGCCTGCCAGCTCCAATTCCCTTCGGCGATGCCCGGCACGTTCATGCGCGCTTCGTCCCCCAGCCCGAGCACGTCTTGCAGCGTCACAAACACCACATGTTCGGCGGATGTGGCAAGCGCCTCTTCCATCAGGCGTTTCGCAAGCTCTTCGGGATTCCCTTCCTCGGGAAAGCGCTTTTTCACCCAACCAAGAAGCGTCGGTGTATCGTGGGTGGAGGTATACACGACCTTGCGAGGTGCGGGATGGTAGCCCCCACGTACGTCGTAATCGGCGAACTGCACCACGTCCATCCCGGGGAAGCCGCAGCGCGCGGTGAGAGCACGCACCGCCGGTGTGACGATGCCCAAGTCCTCTGCGATGAGCGGCAGATCGCCAAGCGCATCGTGTGCCGCAAAGAAAAGCTCTTCACCCGGCCCAGTACGCCATTTACCCTGCTTGGCGGTTTTTCCATGCTCGATCGTGTAATAGCTCTCGAATCCGAGGAAATGATCGAGGCGCACATAGTCGTACAGTTCAAAGGCACGGGAAAGACGCTCGATCCAAAATGCATAGCCGGAATCGGCGATGACATCCCACCGATAGATAGGGTTTCCCCAGAGCTGTCCCTCATCGGAGAAGTTGTCGGGAGGCGCCCCTGCGAGCAGCACCGGCTCGCCGAGTTCGTCGAGTGCGAAGAGCTCGGGGTTTGCCCAGACATCGGAGGAATCGGCGCTCACATAGATCGGCATATCGCCGACAAGCTCAATGCCGCGTTCATGCGCATAAGCCAAAAGCTCGTTCAGCTGAACATGGAAGAGATATTGGCCGAACATATGGAAGCGCACGTGATCGCGCAGCTCAGGCAGCTCCGCCAGCTCTGGACGATAGGTGCGGTATGGCTCTTCCCACTTCTGCCAGCGCGTCACGTTTCCGACAACATCTTTGATCGCGCAGAACGTCGCATAGGGCATAAGCCACGTTGCCTCATCGCGGACGAAGCGCTCATAGCCCTCGTCGGGCGCAAACGCCGCAAAACATTCCTCAAGCGTTTTCCCGCCGGTATCGACGAGGCGCGGATTTCCCGCGAAAAGCGACATTCCCGCATAGGGCGAGCCGTAGGCATCGGGCGGTGTTAAGGGCAGTACCTGCCAATAGCGATAGCCCTGGGCGGCAAGCCAATCGACGAAGCGCTTCGCGCAATCACCGAAGGTGCCCAGGCCGTCCTGCTTGGGAAGCGACGTGATATGGCACACCATCCCCTTCCCCGGCTCTAGCGGCTTTGCGTATCCCTGCTCGGAGCTGCGGAAATACAGCACCGACGAGCCGAACGGATACACCGTCGCATACAGCTTGCCATCTCCCTCGCGCGGAACACGGCC
>CANQTB010000151.1 GCA_947626665.1 uncultured Eggerthellaceae bacterium | reverse complement strand
ACGAGCAAAAAGAAGATCGCCATGAAGATATCGTTGATGATATGGGCAAGCGAAAGCGACGCCTCGTGGCCATTAAGCACGAAACCGAATTCCTGATGCCAAAAGGCGAGAAATGGCTCATGCGCCCCAACGTTGGCGACGATGAGCGCCGCAACCGCGGCAAGAAGCATCACCGCCGCCGCTTTCGTGGAAGAATGCGTAAACTCAAGCAGGCGCGTGAGGCGGCGATCGTGCCCTTGAACCTCGTCGATGAAAATCGGGCGTTCATGTTCGCGTGAAGAAGGCGGCGTGTCGGGAAGCATCTCCGCTCCCGCATTATGTTTTTCAGACATCACAGCTCCTCGCTTCGCATGTGTTTGCTTTTCATGCTTTTGCTTTTCATGCTTTTGCTTTTCGTGCTTTTGCTTTTCATGCGTTTGCGGTTCCTCGCTTCGCATGCATTTGCTTTCGCATTGATCCTCAAGCCTTATCCTATCCGATGCCTTCGCTGTGCAAAGGGACGCTCAGGAAGCTGAAAGAAAACCGTTCAGAAACCAATTTCGCTCATCCGCGATCAGGCCATTCGGCTACGCTTATGCTAATTTCATCGCTTTGCGCCGCCGAGTGTGGGTAATGCCGCCATCATGACATACGATATGCCATGAGTCTGCGCGGTGCGCAAGGCAAGATATCTGCTGGCTTAACGTTAAGGGGTGAATGCAATGGGCATAACCGTAACCGGACGCAGAATGCAAGTCTCCGACTCGTTACGCGAATACGTGCAAGAAAAAATCGGCGCTTCCATGAAGGTCATGGACATCAGCCCGCTCGATGCGGAAGTTGTCGTTTATCGCGAGCAAAATCCCTCGAACCCGCGTCCCGCTGTTTGCGAGGTGACCCTCCGCACAAAGGGCCACATCATCCGCGTTGAGGAAAGCGAGGAGGATCTCCACACCGCCATCGACGTCGCCGCGGCGAAGGTGGTTCGCCAGCTGCGCAAATACAAGACGCGCGTCATCGATAAGAAAATCCGCGCAAATGAGCGTGTTATCGGAACCGAGCATGCGGAGGCCCATCCCGAAACCGAGCTTGATCTTAACCGCTTGATGGACGAGCTTTCGAACGACGAGATCGTTCGTACGAAGGAAATCGACTTTGCGCCGATGACCGAAGAGGAAGCGCTCGTCGAAATCGATCTTCTTGGCCACGACTTCTTCGCCTACATCGACCGCGACAGCAATAGGTTCTGCGTGCTGTATCGGCGCGCGGGCGGCGGCTACGGCCTGCTCATGCAAAAGGAGGATTGATCCCTATGGCGACTATCGACATCGTCCGCACCATCCTGCACGACAACCTCGACGTCGATCCCGAAACGGTGACCGAGGAAACGACGTTCGAATCCTTAAACATCGATTCGCTTGATATGGTGGAGCTGATCTGCAACCTTGAAGACGAGCTTGGCATCGATTTCGGCGAGCCCGAAGGACTGGCGAACATTGGCGAGCTTGTCGTCTACGTCGACGACCTTGTGGCGAAGAAGTAAGCGAACTTTAAAGGCTCTGAAAAGGGCGCCTCGTGAGGCGCCCTTTTTTTAATGCTGTTCGCCAGAACGCCGCAACAAATACTCTGCAATGCCAAATGCCGCACGTTTGCCGGCGCCCATCGCAAGGATGACCGTGGCGGCGCCGATGACCGCATCCCCTCCGGCAAAGACGCCGGGGATCGACGTGGCGCCTGTCTGCTCGTCGGCGATGATGAGATTGCGCGACGTCACCTCAAGCCCGGGCGTTGTTTTGGCGATCAGCGGGTTGGTCTTCGATCCCACGGCGATGATGAACATGTCGCAGGGGATCACGTGCTCGCTTCCCGCTATCTCGACGGGGCGGCGCCTTCCGCTCGCATCAGGCTCACCGAGCTCCATCGAGATAACCTCGGCTCCCTCGATCCAGCCCTCATCGTTTCCGATGAGGCGCACGGGATTCGTCAGCAGCTTGAAGGTGATGCCTTCCTCCTGCGCATGGTGGATTTCCTCGGCGCGGGCCGGCATCTCCTCAAGCCCGCGGCGATACACCACCGTCACATCGGCGCCGAGGCGCTTGGCCGTGCGCGCAGCATCCATCGCGACGTTGCCTCCGCCAACGACGATGCACCGCTCACCGGCAAACACCGGCGTGTCGAAATTCGGGTGGTCATAGGCTTTCATGAGGTTCACGCGCGTCAAAAGCTCGTTCGCCACCGAAACGCCGTTCAAGCCTTCGCCTTCGATGTTCAAATAGGTGGGAAGTCCGGCTCCCGTGCCCACGAAGACGGCCTCAAAGCCCTCTTCGTTCATAAGCTCCTCGATGTCGTAGAGCTTGCCGATCACGCTGTTCGGCTCGAAGGTGACGCCCGCCTCTTCGAGCGAGGAAATCTCTCGCGCAACCAAGTCTTTCGGAAGGCGGAACTCGGGGATGCCGTAGGTGAGCACGCCGCCGACCTTGTGCAGCGCCTCGAAAACGACCACATCGCAGCCGTGTTTCGCAAGCTCGCCCGCGCAAGTGAGCGCCGCCGGCCCCGAGCCGACCATCGCCACGCGATGGCCCGTGAGATCCACGTCGCTCGGGATGACAGGCACGCTCCCCTCTTCAAGCAGCTCCGAATTGTCAGCAGGCGAATCGTCGAGGGAAAGCTCGGACTTCACCTCGTCATCTACCGCGAGCTTCTCAGCCAGCGCCGCCGCGGCCTCCTCCGGATGCTCAAAGGCCCAATCGGCCACAAAGCGCTCCAAGCGCCCGATTCCCACCGGTTCGCCCCTGCGCCCGCGCGTGCACACGCCCTCGCACTGCGTTTCCTGCGGGCACACGCGCCCGCAGATGGCGGGAAGGGCGTTCGCGTCTTTCACATAGGCGTAGGCTTCGGCGAAATCACCCTCGGCGACGAGCGCGATGAACTCGGGGATCGGCACGCCCACGGGGCAGCCCTTCACGCAGGGCTTGTTTTTGCATTGGATGCAGCGCTTCGCCTCGTTCACGGCGTCGTCGGCGGAATAGCCGAGCGCCACCTCGGAAAAGCACGTCGCGCGCTCGACGGGGTCGAGCTCCGGCATGGGGGTCTTCGTCTCTTGGCGGTTGAACTCAAGGCGCGGCATGCTACTCACCCACCTTTCCCTCAAGTTCGGTTTCCGCAAGGCGGTCGTGCGCCTCCTGCTGCTCTTCGATCTTCTCGGCCTTCGCCGCCCAGAGGCAGCGCTCCCGCGCGGCATTCTCGAATTTGCGGTAGGCGACGCCGCGGCGCATCGCGTCGTCGAAATCCACCAGATGGCCATCGAAGTCGGGGCCGTCGACGCAGGCGTGCAGGTATTGGTCGCCCACCTTCACGCGGCAACCGCCGCACATGCCCGTGCCGTCCACCATCAAAGGATTCATCGAGACGAGCGTCTTGATGCCGGCGGCCTTCGTCGTGAGGGCGACGAACTTCATCATGATGATCGGCCCGACCGCGCTCACGAGCTCATAGCCCGCGCCGGCGTCGATGCGCTCCTGCAGCGGTGCGGTGACCACGCCCCTGTTGCCGTTCGAGCCATCGTCAGTCATCACCTTGTGCCACGCGGCGACCTCCGCGATCTCCTTCTCCAAGATGATGAGGTCCTTCGTGCGGAAGCCCGTGATCACATCCACCTCGGCACCGTGGTCGTGCAGCCATTTCGCCTGCGGATATGCGATCGCCGTGCCAAGGCCGCCGCCGATCACGCATGCGCGCTTCACCCCATCGAGCTCGGTGGGGTTGCCCAGCGGGCCGACGAAATCTTGGATCGCCTGCCCGGGCAACATCGAGGCAAGGCGGATGGTCGTCGCCCCCACCTGTTGGAAGATGATCGTCACCGTGCCCGCGACGGGATCGCAGTCGTTCATCGTGAGCGGAATCCGCTCGCCTTTTTCATCGATGCGCAGCATGATGAACTGCCCCGGTCGAATCTTCTTCGCCACTTGCGGGGCGAATATCTCCATGCGGGTTACTTCGGAATTGAGTGCCTCTACGCTAACGATTGGATACATGCCGTTATTCCCTCTGCCCTTTCAATAGTTCTCCAAGCGTGAAAAAATCGTTTTCCAGCGCCTCGCGCTTCCGCACATCATAAAGCGCCGCCGCCGGATGGAAGACGGGAAACACCTTGAACCTTCCTGCATGCAGAAGTTCTCCATGCAAGCGCGTGATTCCCACCTCGGTTTTCAAAATGAATTTTGTTGAGAAGTTGCCCAAGGTAACGATGAACTCAGGGCTGATCGTGCGCGTCTGTTCGCGCAGGTAGGGCGTGCAAACGGCGATCTCCTCCGGTCGCGGATCGCGGTTTGACGGCGGTCGGCATTTCAGCACGTTCGCGATGTAGATGTCTTCGCGGCGAAGCCCCGCGATGGCAAGAAGCTCGTTGAGATACTTCCCCGCCGCCCCGACGAAGGGCTCTCCCTGAAGGTCCTCGTTTTTCCCGGGAGCCTCACCCACGAAGAGCACGCGGGCATGAGGGT
>CANQTB010000150.1 GCA_947626665.1 uncultured Eggerthellaceae bacterium | reverse complement strand
GTGCTGCGGAAGAGCCTCTTCTTCACTGAGCGAGCCTACCTTTTGCCGAGGAGCATCTTCGCCTCCAAGCAAGCTTGCCTCCTGCAGGAAGGTTTCTTCGATTGTCTCATCAGATAGCGCTATGTCTATCTGCTGCCGAGGGAGCTGAGAAAGCTGAGGGAGCGGAGCATCGCCGAGCCGAGCCGTGCGCCCGTAGCTGTGCTCGCCCACATACACGTCATCGATGTACTCTTCTATTTCATCGAATATGGCCCGGCCCGCCCGCACGGAGGCGCGGTCATACAAAACGAGCCACACATCGATATCGTGACCATCGAGGAAACGCTGAATGGCACGGGTCTCAATATCGATGGCCTCTCCCATGGGATAGCCGAAGGAGCCCGTCGAGAGCAGGGGAAGCGCCATCGAGGTTGCCCCGGCCTCATAGGCCACGCGAAGTGCTTCGCTCACGCACGAGAAAAGCGCATCCACCTCGCCGGAAAAGCCGCCCACCCACAAAGGCCCGACGGCATGCACCACCATCTTCGCAGGGAAATCGAAGGCGGGGGTGACGACCGCCTTGCCAACGGGGCATCCGCCGAGCGCATCGCACGTCTCCTGCATGCGCTGCCTGCCAGCGATGCGGGCAACCGACGCCCCTGCCCCGCCGTCGATCAGCAGATGCGAATTCGCGGGCACCACAACGGCATCCGTGCGCATATTCGCAATGTCGTCCCTTACGATATGAAGTGGCATCGATTGCTCCTTGCTCTTGTTCGGCCAACCGAAATCTACCATTATGGCGACAACGCTTGAAAGAAAAACCTCCTAACGGGGCTTTGATGCCAAATAAGGGGCCATGGAAAGCGATGCCGTTATTTTCCTTCCAACCTTAACCCACGTGTAATAGCCAAACGCCGTGATAAAAACTCGCCAACTACCGTGGTAAAAAATGGCCAACTGCCGTGGTTCAAGCCTGCCAATCACTGGAGACTCAGAGCTTAACAGCAGCATAGGAAATCGTCGACGCGGCTGCGCGGGCCTCGGATCGAAAGCGCTGCACGAGCTCCTCGCCAGACAGCCCTTCGTCCACGAGCGCCTCCAAGATATCGCCGCACTTCTCATCGGCGCTTTTCACCGGCCGGAACTCGATCCCCGTTTCCGTGGCCACGACCTCGGCCTCGGTGCCGAATCCGTATCTCTCGAACATATCCCGCGGAATGCGCACCTGCATCTGGGAGGATATCTTGACGATCCTGGGCTTTTCGGAGGCAGGCATAGGCAACCTTTCAATGCACGTTTTTTCTTCGAAGCATTCTACCATCGAGAATGCTGGAGCATTTTCGTTTGGCGCATTCGCCTTTTAAATAACATATCCCAATTTTTTACTCTTTACTTTTTACCTATAAATACTATACTTATATCGCCTTTGAAAATTGAATAGAACCCATCAGAACTCGGTGCATAACGGGTTGCATCCTTCCGAGGCCGGATGAAGGGGACGAGAGCCACATCGAGGATACCCGCTGTGGCTAATCGCGATCGACGCCGCGAGGTGTCGTGACGAGGAAGAAACTTCCGAGCCCAAATCTGGACGCGTATATCAGCGCTTCGAAAAACGTGGAACTCTCGGCGGCGGCAATAGACGCTCCAGTGGAGAAGAATCTTGAAACTAGGCGCATCGCTGCGCACGGCAGTAAGCAAGAAACGCGAATCAACGTCGTTCGTCTTGAACTGAGGAAACTCAGGTATAACGGGAGTAACCAGCTAAAGTAGCCGTATGACGACATATCTTCGAGGACCTGGAATCCCTGCAAAGGATCAGACTGATAATCTGACTTTCTGAAGCTCGGTGAAATTTGAGGGCAACCACTCCCTCGCGGGGGTCGTAAAAAGAAAGACGTGACCGCCTTTCCGGACGAGAAGCCAGGGGTCGCTCCCCGAAGCTCAGACTCGCCTGCCCGCTGGTTGAATATCGAAGAAGCTGTATATCCGTAGCGCGAAGGCGCCCGATGGGTTCTTTTCAGTTTTCACCACTCGAACAGTCAACAAACTTCCATACTGCCCGAAGTTGCATCAAAACCTGTTATGTATGAGATCTTCGCCTTTTCACCTATATAAATTTATACGAAATGGCGATTAGTATAAATTTTGGTGATAAAAAGGGCATTTGCTATAAACTCAGCAGCTATAATCCCCTCACTTTCAAACTTACTGAAGGATTGAGCGGCGTAATTGAGGCCAGCTGATTTTTCCGAAGCGGCAGCCTTGCAGTGCTCGCGGCACCCGAAGGCGTCTGCGCTAAATGGTGACCTTGCAAAAGAGCATGGTGTGAAGGCAGGTTGTGCGAAATTGGGTGGCGTGAAGCTGGCGCTCCCCCACTCCAGCAATTCTTCAAAAGCGGGTGCTACACTGCAACATCGTGCAACATTGTGACAAAGGGACACTGCCAATGTCATGTGACAAAGGCATGTGACAAAGGGACACCCCAAATGTCACACTTTCAAAAAGAAGTGCGCAAAAAGAGCAGTGTGACATCAGGGGAGTCCCTTTGTCATAAACAGGAGGAGAGATGACCACAGCAAGAAGAAACCCCTTTGCCGCGCTCATAAGCGGCATCGCCACCGTCGTGCTTGCGTTCGGCATGGTGCCGGCAGCAGCTTTTGCAAACCCGAGCGACCTTGCGCCCGAGGAGATTGCCATACGGCTGGCCGATGCGGCAGAGACCCCCATTATGACCATCGAGGTCTTAGGCGAGGCAGAGACGGCACCCGGCGAGACGCTGCTCACCTTTGAGGACGACGACGTTGCCACGGCGTTCATCCGCGAGACCGAACAGCGCGACGGGCTTTCTGCCAAAGTGATAGCAGACGACCTCGAAGGTGCCATGATCGTCACGGTGACCAGCGCAAACGCCGCAAGCACCGACGCACTCATCCAAGCCGCCGACGAGATCGAAGGCGTTGACGCCCAGCCCAATTTCGTCTACACGCTCCCAAATGAGGCTGTGGCGCCCAAGCCCATCGGCGAGACCGCCGAAGTGCTTGCCGAAGAAGGCGATGAGCCTGAGCTGCCCGCGAACTTTCCCAACGACAAGTTTGCAGCCAAATACCAGTATCAATTCCTCCCCATTGGCGACGGCACTTCCAAATCCGGCTCCAACATTATCGAGGCATGGGATCTCGTGCAGGCCCAATCGGCCAAATCGGCACTCTCGCACATAAGCATCGGCGTCATCGACTCAGGCATCAACAAGGACCATGAGGATTTGCAGGACAACATCGACTATGCCCACACCTATGACGCCAACACGGGGAGCGCCGACGCCACCGACATCATCGGCCACGGCTCGATGGTGACCGGCATCATCGCTGCCACCTCCAACAACGGCTTAGGCATCGCCGGCGTGGCCGACGCCGTCCCCGGCACCGTTTCCGTCATACCCGTGAAAGTGTTCACCGACAGCGGCGAGACGACTTCCGACATCCTCATCGAGGCCCTCGAATATCTTGACGGGCTTATCGAGGACGGCGTCATTGATGATTTGCGGGTCATCAACATGAGCCTCGGCATGTACAGCAAATCCGTGGCGAATCCTGATAATGCGTTCTTTCGGGCTGTGAGCCACCTGACGTTTGACCACGACGTTCTCATCGTCGGCGCCGGAGGCAACGGCGATGAGAACAATCAGGCCATCATGGATCCGATATATCCGAGCGATTACGAGGCATGCTTGGGCGTGACCGCGCTCACCGAGACGGGCGCCAACGCGTACTTCTCCGACTACAATCAGGCAAAGGACATCTCGGCACCAGGCGTGGACATCGCCGGCCCTGCCGAAGAGGGCAGCACCTACGAGCTGGGGAGCGGTACCTCCCACGCCACACCCATCGCCTCGGGAGTGGCAGCGCTCATGCTCATGGTGGATCCGACGCTCTCGCCTGCCGAGGTCATCGACATCATCAAGAGCACGGCCGTCCCCATTCCCGATCATTCGGAAAACGACTGGTGCGACCTTTCCGGCAGCGCCGGTGCCCTTGACGCCGGCGGGGCGCTACTCGAGACGCTTAAGCGGGCGGAGGCATCTGCGCCTTCTGACGACGACCCGAATGCCCCTGCCGCTTCAGATGACCCCAGTGCTTCCGACAATCCAGATGACTCCGATGCTTACCGTGAGCCGAGCGA
Organism: uncultured Eggerthellaceae bacterium; assembly: GCA_947626665.1. GTDB lineage: Bacteria > Actinomycetota > Coriobacteriia > Coriobacteriales > Eggerthellaceae > CANQRF01. The sequence continues at coordinate 344 of CANQTB010000150.1, read as the reverse complement.
TGCCGTTTCGCAAAACAAGTTTTCCATGCTCAGCCGTACCGGAGACGAGACGAATTGGACCGGCTTGGCCGTCACGGCTGCCGTTGCGGCCCTCGTGGCCCTGTTCGCTCTATTCCAGATGAGAAGAAGCCGCTCGGCGCAGGTGGCGCAGTCAGCGACGACCTCTTCGTCTTCGGCACCCTCTCGCTTGAAGTGGAAATGAAAAGCGGCACAACCGAATAAACACTAAACGGCAAAGGAGAACGGGCAGAGGGCGCTCAACATGCTGGCCGTCATAGCTTTCATTCCCATCATCGTGACCGTCATTGTCATGGCCGGCTTCAACTGGCCGGCAAAGATCGCCC